>JAZSPM010000168.1:0-15692 GCA_045537455.1 Candidatus Ornithomonoglobus sp.
AAAAAGACTTTCCAAATATAAGTCTTGCAACAGTCTACAGAAATCTTAATCAGTTATTAGAAATGGGCGAAATCATAAAATTCAATGTGGGAGATGGAGTTGAACACTTTGATTCAACAACAAATGAACATTGTCATTTTGTTTGTGACAAGTGCCGTAGTGTTATTGATATCAATGTTCCATCCTCTTCCCTGCTCAGAAAAGATGCTGAAATTTTTAATGATATTTCAGTTGAAAAATGCAGTCTTTTCCTTTATGGAAGCTGTTCAAACTGTAAATAAGGCTATGCCATTATTTTATATTATAATTATATTTTAGGGGGAATTTATTATGAAAA
Organism: Candidatus Ornithomonoglobus sp.; assembly: GCA_045537455.1. Lineage (GTDB taxonomy): Bacteria > Bacillota > Clostridia > UBA1381 > UBA1381 > Ornithomonoglobus_A. The sequence goes on from JAZSPM010000168.1 coordinate 338, forward strand.
AATTTGTATGTCCAGAATGTGGTTATGTTCACGAAGGAGAAACTGCTCCTGAAGCATGTCCGGTTTGTAAGGTTCCAGGTGAAAAGTTTACCGAAATGAAAGCAGGAGAAAAGCTTGCTGCTGAACACGAGTATGGTGTTTATGGTAAAACTGTAAAAAACAATCCTGATATCAGTGAAGAAGATAAAAAGTTTATTTTTGAGCAATTGATGGCTAATTTCAATGGCGAATGTGCAGAAGTTGGTATGTACTTGTGTATGGCTCGTATAGCTCACAGAGAGGGCTATCCTGAGGTTGGTCTTTACTGGGAAAAGGCAGCTTATGAAGAAGCTGAGCACGCTGCAAAGTTTGCAGAGCTTCTTGGTGAGGATTTAGAGCCTAACATGAAAGCTACAACAAAGGATAATCTTGCATGGAGAGTAGACTGTGAATACGGTGCAACACAGGGTAAGTTTGACCTTGCAGCTTGTGCAAAGAAGAACGGACTTGACGCAATTCACGACACAGTACACGAAATGGCAAGAGACGAAGCTCGACATGGTCGTGGTCTTGAAGGACTTTTGAAGAGATACTTTAAATAATAAAACTAAAATACCTGCTGTTTTTAATACAGCAGGTGTTTTTTTATTCAATAATACTTCCGTCAGTAGAAATAGTAACAACTCTCCATGGGATAAATTTTCCGCTTGCCTGTAATGCATTTTTTACTGCGTTTTCAATACCGCCACAGCAAGGAACCTCCATGCGTACAACAGTTACGCTTTTTATATTGTTGTTAGCAATTATATCTGTCAGCTTTTTTGAATAATCACATTCGTCAAGCTTTGGACAGCCTATTACGGTAACATGGTTGCTGTAAAAAGTGGTGAAATTGTTGCAGTTCCTCTTGAAGAGGTCGCAGGGAAATTAAAAAAAGTTCCCGTAGACGGCGAGCTTGTTAAAGGTGCAAGGGCGATAGGAATAAGCTTTGGAGATTAAAAAAACCACTCGCTATGCGAGTGGTTTTTTTCTAAAACTCTATTGTAAAAATATTCATTTGTCCTTTTTTGACACGCTCAATGAAATCATACTCATCAACAAGCGGTGTTTCGGATTCCATTCCTGAAAAACGTTTTACAACATTTTTTTGATACTCAAAATGATGATTGTCAGAACCCGCTGTTTTATAAAAACCATAATTATCTGCATATACCTCTGCCATCTTATTTTAAAAATCGGTTCTATTAGCATTATCTACTTCAACACCCTGAACGCATTTCGGAAACAAGCGTATATGGTCAATATATGCAGCCTCTCTGAAAGGATGTGCATGAACTACAAATGCTCCGTTTTCAATCAGGAACGGAAGCTCTTCACTTTTCTTCATATCCATAATTTCAGGATGCTTTAAATACCATTCCTTATCCAGTCCATAAACTAAGAAATCTGTTCCTTTATAGGATAATTCAGTACCGCAGAATACCTTTATCCCGATTTCCTTTTCAAGCTTCTTCCCTTCTTCATAATCTGAAAAAAAGAATTCTATCTGTTCCGCATAAGGCTTATCACGGTAGTCAATATTTATATTTCCGTCAACAAAATGATTAGTCACAAAAATACCATCATATCCGAGTTCTTTATAAAATTCCATATGCTCACGTATACTTGATTTCCCACATTTACTGGCAGGAGCAGTATGCAAATGCGTTTCATATCTATACATTTTAAACTACCTCACTTTCAATACGAACAGTATATCATAATCCCCCCCAAAAATGCAATACAAAAATCTTAAAAAGACGAATTTGAAAATCAAAAAATTTAAATAACATCAATTTTGGGGTTGTTTTTTGGGAATTAGTATGATATAATACAATATACTGATTGAAAGCTCAGATTGTCTGAAAAATTTAATGAAATAAAAGGAGAGAAAAAATGAAATATTTAGTTGACAATGATTTACACATCCATTCTTATCTTTCGACTTGTTCAAGAGATGAGGAGCAGACCACAGAAAGAATGTTAAAATATGCTCAGGACAACGACTTCAAAACGATTTGTATAACAGACCATTTTTGGGACGATGATGTTTCGGGTGCAGATGAATGGTACAGACGTCAGAATTTTGAACATATATCCCAATCAAAACCACTTCCAAAAGCAGATGGAATAAGATTTTTGTTTGGATGCGAGGCTGAACTTTCAAAGGATTTAAAAATCAGTATTCCAAAAGAAAGATTTGAGGATTTTGATCTGGTTCTGATTTCAACTACGCATTTTCATAAAGTAGGACTTACAATAACAGAAGAAGAGGCGGCAACTACAGAAAACAGAGTAAATGCGTGGATAAAAAGACTGGATGCGGTTTTGAATATGGATATTCCGTTTGAAAAGGTTGGTTTGGCACATCTTACCTGTGGAGTAATAGGTATTGGAGGCTATGAAACCTATATAAAATTTATGGAAATGTTACCCGAAGATGAGCTTTACAGACTGTTTAAAAAAGCGTCACAGTTAAAGGTCGGAATTGAGCTTAACCGTAATGATTTAAAGTTTGAAGAAAAATGGGCAAATTTGATTTTAAAGCCTTACAGAATTGCAAAAGAGTGCGGCTGTAAATTTTATTTTGGTTCGGATGCTCACCATCCGCAGGCTTTTGAAGAAGCAAAAGATTACTTTGAATATGCAGTAAATCTTTTGGAGCTTACAGAAGATGATAAATTTATAATATAAAAGTAAGGTGATTTTTGGTGAAAAATTTAAAAATTATAAAAGAATGTGATGTTTTAGTTGTAGGCGGCGGACCGGCAGGCTGTAGTGCTGCTGTTTCTTCTGCACGTGCAGGTGTAAGCACACTTCTTATTGAACAGACAGGAATGTTGGGTGGGGCGACGGTTAATCAGGACGTTGTCGTTGTTCTTTCACAAAATGCTGCAGATTTTGAGGGTATATGGCATGAGTATATGGCAAGGCTGTTTGAATTGGGCGGAGCATATAAAGATGATTTCAGTATTCAGCCTTTGTTTGTAAAGGGAGTGATTGACCCGAATATTGTAAGACTTGTTTGGGATAGGCTTCTGCAGGAATCAGGAGCAGATTTAATTCTTCACTGTAACCTTGTTGATGTTATAAAAAACGGAAATCTGATAGACGGAGTTATAGTAAATACTCGTCAGGGATTGGGAATTATAAAGGCAAAAACAGTTATTGACTGTACAGGCGATGCAATGGTATGCAATGCAGCCGAAGCCGAATGGGAACAAGGTAGTGAAAAATCTGAATGTGCCATGAGTCTTACAAAGGTTATGCGACTTGGCGGAATAGAAGAAAATGCAGGTCTTAAATCGTTAGATGATAAAAAGGAGCTTGAAAATAAGCTTCAAGAAGAGGTTTCAAAGGGTATATATAAAACAGGAATTATGACATCAGGAAGAGTGCTGCATTATATTAATACAGAATTGATGTGGTATTTGAAGCGCAGAAAAGAATTGATGCTTGTTACAAGCCGTGTGCTTAACGCAAATCCTACAAGCTTTGAGGATATAACACGGGCTGAACGAGAAGGTCTGAATAGTATGTACGAAGTATATGATTTTTATAAAAAGTATGTCCCTGGCTGTGAAAATGCTTTTATTGCACATATATCCAATCAAATTGGTGTACGCTCGTCAAGACGTGTTCATGGAATGTATTATATATCAGATGAAGACGTTCTGAACTTCAAAAAACATCCGGAATCTGTTGCAAAAGCCTCATGGCAGATAGATGTGTGGCCAAGTGACAGCTATACCGCTCCTGCAGGTAATGCCGGAGGAATAAAAGATGAAAAAATTCTGAATGAATACAAGGAAGAAATAATGCGTGGAGGTTATTTTGACATTCCTTATGGCGCTATAGTGGTAAAAGGCTTTGATAATCTCCTTATGGCAGGCAGAATAATTTCAGCTTCGCATCTTGCAGAAGCTTCTGTAAGAATTCAACAGACTTGTATGAGCACCGGTCAGGCAGCCGGTTATGCAGCTGCCAAAGCTGTTAAAGAAAATACATTACCATCTGAACTTGATGGAAATATACTATCGAAAGAACTCAAGGAAATTCGTAAAAATACACCGGTATCATGGGATAAGTTTACGGTAGAATACAGCACAGCAAATTGCATGAAAAATTAATAAAATAATAGGAACACTTAATAATGAAATTAACTCATGAACAAATAAAAAAATCCATCTGATTTTATATTATTAAGAAAGGCGGTGGCTGACATAAAACATATACGAAGATTTTTTACATTCATTATAATACTGTTTGTCATGATCGCCTTTTTGAATGCGAAAACTGATTTTTTCTATAACATATCAGACTATATTCCAAAGCTTGCTGAATATCCGCTTGTTACAAGAATGATTTCTGATGCTTCGGCGGCACTTGCGGATGTTACATCTGTAATTCCTACACCTCGTGAAATTGTGTCAATAATAAAAGGTGAGGAGCTTCCTATAGACCCTGAGGATGTGGCACATAATGCATACATTGAGGACAGTCCTCTGATTTCGTTTTATCCTAAAGAAAATATCGGAGTGATAGTAAATCAGGAAGAGGATTCAGTGAATATTTTTGGGATATCTACTAATTCTTTAAAGCAATATATGGTTGCAAATTTTTCGGATGCATCAAATGAACATCTTGATCAGACCTCCTTTGGAGTTAATTACGATATGCAGTTTAACAGGGAAATTGATATTCCTGAAACTGATTATAACCGTATTGAGCTTACGGTGTTCACAAGCCCGCAGGAGTTTGGAGAATATACAAGCTGGGTGTTGAATCTTTTACACCTTGTGCGTGATGAAAACGGATTGTGGAGTATTGAGAAATCTCCTGTATATGAGCATAACAAGAGTATGTTCGAGCATGATAAGTCTGTTTCGGCGGCACTTAAAAGCACTCCGTCAATCCAGAGTGAAAATTCATCTGTAAAGTCAATAGCACAGCAGTTGACAGCAGGATATACCTCTGATTACGACAAAGCAGCGGCACTTCACGACTGGGTATGCTCGTATGTGTATTATGATGAAGACAGATTAAATTCCGAGGAAACCGTACCGTTTTATGCTACAGATGTTATTCAAAGCAGACGTGCGGTATGTCTTGGTTTTGCAACACTTTATGCATCGCTTTGCAGGAGCATAAATATCCCGTGTAACGTAGTTTCGGGCTATGCTTTGGGAATTGGCTCGGATACCGAATGGACAGATGAAAGTGTAAATACTGATTATCAGAACCACGCATGGAATGAGGTCTATGTTGACGGCAGATGGGTTATAGTTGACACAACATGGGATACACAAAATAAGATTTCAGGCGGAGAACGGGTTGAAGGAAAAGAAATTTCAAGAATTTACTTTGATACAAATTTACAGTATTTTTCACAGAATCATAAAATACTTGAATATGCAAAAAGGCGGTAACCGATTAATCGGTACCGCCTGTTATTTTGTTCATGATTTCATGCTCGCTCATTATCCTTGTTATTTTGCCTGCATTGTCCTCGAAAAAGACAATGGAATATGCTCTGTTATTAAATCTTTTTGCAAGCTGTTCGTAGTTTTCATCATCAGATGCTATTATGTTTTTTATTCTGTTTTTACTTTTATTTTTATAGAACATTAATTCGCGTACAAAATCAACATCATATTTTTCGTTTTGCGTAAACAGAGAACATATCAAAAACGCAGTAAGAAGCATTACTGAAAAATTAAACTCAGTAACGTAAACCGTATAAATTCCAAGCATTAACAATGCAGTTATAAACACACAAGATGTAACCGTCATAATTATTTTCGATACTCTTTGTCCCCAAAAATATGACGTTATTTTTTTGAGCAGAACTCCGCCGTCAAGAGGGTATACGGGAAGCATATTTGCAATAAAGAACAGTATGTTCCCGACGTAAAACACTTGCAAAAACGGATTTTTGTGTATGCTGTATAAAGCAAGTGCAGGTATTGCCATAATGCAGTTTGCAAGCGGACCGGCTAAGTATAAAATAATTTCATCTGCAATGCTTTGTATAAATTTATTTTTTAGCCTTAGATTTACTCCGTATGGATAAAAAACAAGCCTGTCTGTTTTTAAACCGATAAGAACCGCCGCAATAAAATGAGCAATCTCATGAAGTGTCATAACAGCATAGCTGAACAAAAACACCTCAGTATGATGACTCATCGCACATACAAAAAGCATTACAGGAGTAAGAATATGTATATATATTTTTGATGTAATCTTTATCATGCCGTACCTCCTTTTATATATACATATTCGAAAATATGGAGGTTAATTCATGGATAAATTCATTTTCCTGTATTGCATGGGCGATATTCCTGTGTGCTTTTTAAAGCACGTCGAAAAATATAACGCATCATTAAATCCGCAGTTCAGTGCTACGTTTTCCACGCTTATAAAGCTGTTTTCCAAAAGCATTACCTTTGCACGCTCTATCCGCATATCGGTCATATACTGCAACGGTGTCTTTTTCAACTCACTCTTAAAACACCGTCTGAAATAATCATCGTTAAAGCCTGATTTTGCTATTTCCTCTGCAATATCAAAGTCGGGATTAGACAGATTTTCGTATATAAGATTTTTTAGGTTATTTACAAACGGATATTTATAATTTACTCCCGACATTTTCTTTATATACTGACACAGTGTTTCAAGTAAAGCGTCGGCAATTTGAGAATAGTTTTTTTCTTTTTCAAGCATTACTTTATTCAGCATATTCATAAGCGTTAAAATGCTGTTGTTTGAATCGTGAATAACAAGCTGTGAGTTAAAATCAAGCTTTTCTGCCTGAACATACATATCGGAATATTCTGTGTCACTGTTGCCGTCATGCTCAATTCCGGGCGGTATTACCATTACGTCGCCCTCCGCAATCTTATATTGCCTGCCTCCGATACAGGAAGCTGTTTGACCGTAATAATTTAATATGATTTCCCAATATTTATGGCTGTGCATGATACAGCTCGTAAGAGGGGTAGTGCATTTACTGCATAATACAACATTCATTTTATCATCTCCTGCTTTGAAGCATAACACAAAAAGTCGATTTTGTCAATATTTATGTCTATATTATATATTCACTTTTTATTAATTGAATGTTAGAATGAAATTAAGTTAAAGGGGATTCCCTGAAAATGAAAGGAGAAACGGAAAATGAAACAATTAGTAATGGAAGGCCCAAAGAAAAGCAAGCTTATCGACGTGGATATGCCGGTTATCACAGAGGATAATCAGATTCTTATCAAAAATAAATACTGCGGTGTTTGTATGTCGGAGCATTATGACTGGTCAACTGCAAAGGAAGGTATGAGCTTTGGTCATGAACCTGTAGGCGAGGTTGTAGAGGTCGGAAAAGCAGTAAAGAAATTCAAGGTTGGCGACAGAGTCAGTGGATTGTTTGGTGGAAATGCAGAATATGCTTTAACTGCAGAAGAAAATGTATTTTTAATTCCTGATAATGTAAAGGACGAAGAAGCTATTGTTGAACCTCTTGCGTGTATTGTAAGTGCAGTAAGTAAGGTTAAAATTTCTATTATCGGAACAAAGGTTGCGGTTGTAGGCTGTGGATATATGGGCTGTGGTGCTATAGGTCTTTTAAAGCTAAGAGGTGCATACGTTGTAGGTGTTGACATTAATCGTGACTCTCTTGAAAATGCAAAACGTTACGGTGCTGATGAGGTTTATACTCCAGATGAGCTTCCGCCTCATTATCTTGGAAAACCCGGTGAGGGCTTGGGCTTCCAACAGGAGGAAGGCCTTGGCTTTGAGCTTGTTATGGAATGGGGCGAAACAGCCGAATCACTTGACCTTGCGATTAATCTGACAAGAATGTGCGGTCAGCTTGCAATCGGTGCTTATCATACAGGAGGAAAGCGTCTTGTAGATGTTCAGCAGCTTAATGTAAAAGCAATAGATTGTCTCAGCACTCATCCAAGAGAAATGGATTTAAACAGAATTTCATGTATAAATTCATTCAAGATGATTTCAGACGGAACATGGAATTATAAATCAGTTCCTACAAAGGTATATCCTATAACAAAATTTGACGAAGCTCAGGAAGGCTTAGAGACTAAGTTCGGGAAATATATGAAGGCTTTAGTAGATTGGACAAAATTTGACGGCGAGCCGTATATCATAGACTAAAAAATCAGGAGAACAATTATGAGAATTGCAATAGGTAACGACCATGTTGCGGTTGATATGAAAAATCATATAAAGAAGCATCTTGAAGAAAAAGGATTTGAGGTAATTAACTTCGGTACTGACAGCACAGAGCGATGTGATTATCCGATTTACGGGAAAAAAGTTGCAGAGGCTGTTGCTTCGGGTGAATGTGACTTTGGTGTGCTTATCTGCGGTACGGGTGTTGGAATATCTCTTGCTGCAAATAAGGTAGAGGGCATAAGGGCAGTTGTATGCTCTGAGCCGTACTCAGCTAAGCTTTCAAGACAGCACAATAATACAAACATTGTTGCATTCGGTGCGAGAGTTATAGGCATTGCAACAGCAGAAATGATAGTAGATGAATTCTTTGCAGCTGAATTTGAGGGTGGCAGACATCAGAAGCGTGTAGAGATGATTGGTGCTATAGAGCGTGGAGAAATGTAATGTATAAAATAGGAATAGATATAGGTGGAACAAAAGTAAGCATCGGCTTGCTTGATGAAAATAATACGCTTGTGCAAAATGAAAAGCTGTACATAAAGGATATAGATGATATTACGGTATCAATTAAAAATGTAATTGATAAAATGTGCAATACTTTAAATATCAGTTGTAGTGATATTGTATCATGCGGTATAGGTGTACCGGGTACAGTAAGCGATGACGGAAAAAGACTCATTAAAGCTCCGAATATCAGTATCATATCTGAGGATATTGCCAATAAAATCAGCGAAGCTCTTAATTTGCCGACGGCTCTTGTTCAGGATTCGAGAGCAGCCGCATGGGGAGAATATCTGTGCGGTGGCGGAAAAGGAGCAAATTCGGTCGTATGTATTACTGTAGGAACAGGAATAGGTACAGGTATTGTGCTTGACGGAAAAATATATGCAGGTGCTTTAGGCAGTGCCGGAGAAATGGGACATATCCCTGTTGTAGAAAACGGCAGGAAATGCGGATGCGGTAAAACGGGGTGTCTTGAAAAATACTGTGCCGGCGGCGGACTTGACATTACAGCTGAAGAATTACTTGGAAAAGGTAAAAACGCTTCTGATTTGTTTAATGCAGCTCTTTGCGGTGACGAAAATGCACTTGCGGAAATTCAAAAGGCAATTCAGATGCTTGGCAGAGTTGTTGTATCTGTTATTAATCTTCTCTCGCCTGATTGCATACTCTTTAGCGGAGGATTAAGCGAACAGGAGGAAATGTATATTAATCCTGTTATAGATTATGTAAAATCACATTGCTATACATCAGGTAGAATTCCTGTTCTAAAAAAGGCGGAACTAGGAGGGAACGCTCCGATGATTGGTGCGGCATTGATTCCGATTGAGAAAAAAAGACAACCTATGTTGTCGGCTTCGGTGATGTGTGCTAATGTTTTAAATTTTGGCGAAGCACTTGATGAAATAAAGGCGGCAGGTATTCAATATATTCATTGTGATGTTATGGATAATCATTTTGTTCCTAATTTGATGCTTCCGATGGAGTTGCTTAATACACTTCATGAGCATACAAATATACCGTTTGATTATCACATAATGGCAGAAAATCCTATAAGTATTATTGAAAAGCTTACAATAAAGCAAGGAGATATTATATCTGTACATTATGAAAGCACAAATCATTTACAGCTTGCAATAAGCAAAATAAAGGAAATGGGTGCAAAAGCGGCTGTTGCTATAAATCCGTCAACCCCGATAAACGTTTTATCTGAGGTTCTCGATGAAATTGACATGGTTCTGTTGATGACTGTAAATCCCGGATTTGCAGGTCAGAAAATTGTTCCTTCAGCATTTGATAAGATAAAAAATATGAGAAAAATGTTGAATGCTCTTGGATACACTGATATTTTAATACAGGTTGATGGTAACTGTAGCTTTGAGAATGTTCCGAAAATGTATAATGCGGGTGCAGATATATTTGTTGTGGGAACATCAAGTGTTTTTAAACAGGGATTAAGCATTGAGGAAGGTACAAAAATGCTTTATGACAGCTTGAAAGGAGATAATTAAATGAAAAAATTTAAAGTAGGACTACAGCTTTTCAGTGTTCGTGATGACATGGCTAATGATTTTGAAGGAACACTAAAAGCAGTAAAGGAAATGGGCTATGACTGTGTAGAATTTGCAGGATTTTTTGGCAAATCAGCAGAAGAAGTAAAAGAAATTCTTAATAGAGTTGGTCTTGAAGCGATTTCTGTTCATCAGACAAATGAACTGTTCAAGGAACAGGGACAGCCTGCTATAGACTACTTAAAGACTGTCGGCGTAAGATACTGTGCAATTCCATGGTATAACAAGGACGCTCTAAAAGGTAGTGACGGATGGGAAAATACAAAGAAGGAATTCACAGAATTTTCAGATGCATTGAAGGTTTCGGGAATAAAGCTTCTTTATCACAACCATGATTTTGAGTTTGAAGTTGTTGACGGAAAATATAAGATTGATTGGCTTTATGAAGAGCTTTCGGGCGATATAGTATCACCTGAATTTGACACCTGCTGGGTACACTATGCAGGAGAAGACCCATGCAAATATATTGAAAAGTATGCCGACAGAGTGGATATTGTTCATTTGAAGGACTTTACATGTTCAAAGCTTGGCGGCGGTCCGGTTTATGATTTGATTGATAAAACAGGAAAAGCTCAGAAGCCAAGCAATAAAGAAGAAGCCGGATTTATGTTCAAGCCTGTAGGCTACGGAATTCAGAATATCCCTGCAATTCTTGAGGCTGCTGAAAAAGCAGGTGCAGAATGCGTTATCGTTGAACAGGACGAAGCACCTGAAAGACCTGCAATGGAAGACGCAAAAATGAGCCGTGAATATTTAAAGAGCTTAGGAATATAAAAATAATTGCAAAAACATAGCTATAAAAGTAATTTTTAAAATTCCACACCCTTTCGGGCAGATATACCGATGTCGAAGGGGTGTCGGATTTTTTTAATTTCCGAGATATAGTCAGCACATTCAATAAGCTTTTTGTCAGGGTCACGTCCCGTAAGGACTATTTCGCAATTCTTTTTTAATATGTCAAAAAGAAGCTCTGTATCAAGCACATTAAAGTTCATAGATGAAATTACTTCATCAAGGATTATCATATCAAAACTGTTGTTCAAGGCATAGTTTAGCATTTGATTATGCTCTTTTTTTACGGTTTCCTTTTCAGTATCACTCATAGTGTTTAAAAATCCGTAATCTTTTGATAATCTCATTACTGTAATGTTATCAAGTGATTTTAAAATGTTGATTTCGCCGCTGTCAGAGCCTTTAAGAAACTGAGCAAATAATATTTTTTTGCTGTACCCTGACATTCTTACAGCCATACCTACTGCTGATGAGGTTTTTCCTTTGCCGTCGCCTGTTATTATATGAAGCATAATATCACTCCTCGTTTAATATTATTAATATTTTATCATATAAATCGGAATTTATCAATAATAATATCTAAAAGACTTGCAAATTTTTTAAATATAGTGTATAATTATACATAAATAATTAAATTGATGAAATCATGAAAGGATAAATTTTATCATTATGAAACGAATTGCGGTTATACCGAACGCCACAAAGGACGATGGATTTTTAAATACACGGCGTATAATTGATTTTCTACAGGGCAGGGCAGAGCTTTATGCAGATGAAAAATATGCAAAAGAAAATCTTTCTGTAAAATATGTGCCTTATAAAAAACTGTTTGAAAAAGCAGATTATATGATAGCTCTTGGCGGGGACGGAACAATGCTTCAGATTGCATCGCAATGTGCAGAAAAGGATATACCTGTACTTGGAATTAATCTGGGTAAGGTTGGATTTTTAACAGAAATAGAGCTTGAAAATATAGAAAATGCACTTGAGAAGCTTTTGAACGGTGATTTTCACATTGAAAAGCGTATGCTTGTGCGTGCGGATATTATAAAAGAAAACGGTGAACGTATTCACTGTCATGCACTTAATGATATAGTGACCGCGAAAAATGCAGGAACGAAGCTTATAAATCTTGAATTATATACAGATGGCGAGCTTGTTAATAAATACATAGCAGACGGAATCATTATTGCAACTCCTACAGGTTCGACAGGCTATTCAATATCAGCAGGAGGACCTGTGGCAGACCCGTCAATGGAGCTGTATATTGCAACACCGATTTGTCCGCATATGCTTTCGGTAAGAAGTGCGGTTCTTTCGTCAGAAAAAGAAATTGTTATAAAGCTTAATGAAAAATATCTTAATAACAGCGCGGTTATTACGGCAGATGGAGATGTTCAGTGTGTTATAACAGCCGCTGACGAGGTTCGCATAACAAAATCAAAATACAGATTCAGTATCATTAAAATAGGAAGCAGTTCTTTCTATGATACACTGTTAAAGAAGTTAAGCTAAGAGGCTAATATGGAATAAGTTCCTGAAAAACATTGAAAATTACCAAAAAATTCTGATATTATGTTGCATACATAATTTTTTGAAGTGTAATTTTCAAAGCTTTTCGATAACTTATTCCAACAAAAAACAGAAAGGTACTATTATGAAATATAAAAGACAAAGCAGGATTGTTAAGATAATACAGGAGCAGCCCGTAAAAACTCATGAACAGCTTGTGGAGTTACTTGAAAAGGAAGGTATGAAGGTAACTCAGGCGACAGTATCAAGAGATATAAAAGAGCTTGGACTGGTAAAAATAGCATCTCCAAGCGGAGGCTCAATGTATGCTATGCCAAACAATATCAGCAACAGAAGCAACGAGGCGATGCAGTCGTTAGGCAGTACATTAATAGAAGTAACCTGTGCTATGCATACTGTTGTCATAAAAACATATCCCGGAATGGCGTCAGCGATGTGTGCGTTTATTGACGATAAGCTAAAGAATGAGTTTATAGGTTCTATTGCAGGTGACGATACTATATTTATTATAGCACATGACCCTGACCATGCGGCGGCATTTGTGAAGAAGCTCAAAGACTTTTTGAATAGAGGTGCGTGATGTTAAATCAGTTAAGCATAAAAAATGTAGCGGTAATAGATAAGCTTGAGGTTTCGGTAGGGAGCGGACTGAGTGTACTTACAGGTGAAACAGGTGCAGGAAAATCTATAATTATCGACTCTATAAATATGATACTTGGTGACAGGGCAAGTAAGGAGCTTGTACGTTACGGCACAGAAAAAGCATCAGTTCAGGCTGTGTTTGATGGCTCAGAGCGTATATCAGCATTGCTTGAAGAAAATGATATAGAGGACGAGGACGGTCAGGTAATAATAAGCCGTACAGTCACAAGCGACGGCAAAAGTACGGCACGTGTAAACGGTACTGTTGTTACGCTGTCACTTCTGAGAGATATAGCTGATAATCTGATTAATATTCACGGTCAGCATGATAATCAGGCGTTGCTTACTCCATCGAAACATATGATGTTCCTTGACGGTTTTGGCAAAACAGAAGCTCTGCTTGAAGAATATAAAACGCTCTATAAGGAAATGCGTCAGTTAAAAAATGAGCTGAAGGCTCTTGAAACAGACGAGCGTGAAAAAATGCAGAAGATAGATTTGCTTGAATATCAGATTAAAGAAATTACATCAGCGGCACTTATGGAGGGTGAGGAAGAAGAGCTTATACGTCAGCGTGAAATCTGCGAAAATGCAGAAAATATTTCAAATTCCATAGACGAAGCATATGCAAATCTCTATGATAACGGAGAAATGCAGTCTGCATATGACGGAATCAGTGTTGCTGTGAATGCACTGGAATCTATTGCAGACCTTAATGACTGCATTAAAAATGCGTATGAAGCACTGACAAATGCTATGTATACTGTCGAGGACAGTGCAAGAGAGCTTCATGCATTCAGAAATACGGTTGATTTTGATGAAGAAACGCTTGATAACGTTGAAGAAAGGTTAGATTTAATTTCAAAGCTGAAACGCAAATACGGAAAGAATATAGCTGAAATCAAACAGTTTTGTATAAATGCACAGCAGGAGCTTGATAAAATTATAATGAGCGATGAACGTGCGGAAGAGTTAAAGAATCGGATTTCAGTTATAACGGACAAGCTCAAAAAAGCAGGAGATAAGCTTTCATCTGCGAGAAAGTCAGCGGCGCAAACTTTACAGTCGAAGATTGAGGAAGCCTTGCACGAGCTTAATATGGAAAAATCAAAATTCAGTGTTTCGGTTGAAGCCGAAGAGAAATTTACAGAAAATGGAATTGACAAGATTGAGTTTTTGATAAGCACGAATCCCGGCGAGCCGTTAAAGCCGCTTGTGAAGATTGCTTCTGGCGGTGAGCTTTCAAGAGTTATGCTTGCGATAAAGTCAATCCTTGCTGAAACTGACAGTGTTGAAACTTTGATTTTTGATGAGATTGACACAGGTGTTTCGGGAAACACAGCATTGAAAATTGCAAATAAGCTTACGACGATTGCTAAAACTAAGCAGGTTATCTGTATAACGCATCTTCCACAGTTAACGTCAGCGGCAGATAATCATTATCTTATCCAAAAAAATACAGACGGCGAAATGGCTTCGACAACCTTAAAGGAGCTTGATGAAGAGGGTAGAGTATTGGAGCTTGCAAGAATTATAGACGGTGGCGACGTTACGGAAACGGCATTAAAGCACGCAAAAGAGCTTTTGAAAAGATAATTGAAAATAAATATTGAAAAATAGCCAAAAGTATGTTATAATAGTCTAAATGAATAGTGAATTTACGAAAGGAGATATAGAAATGGCAGCGAAGAAAAAAGGTCTTACTTATAAAGGAAAGCCAATTTACAGAGTAGGAGACAGAATATATTACGGAAATCTGGAGGATAAATATATTCTTGTTCTTGACATTGTTGAAAAGACAGCACATAATGATCAGCTTGAGGTTGCATCAAAGATAAAGGTTCAGCTTATGGACAATACAGGGAAAATAGGAGAAGGTCAGGTATACCGCAAGGCTGAAAGAACAGATTTATATCATGCCTTTGATATTGGCGAATGGTGGTTAAAGGACGCATTGCAGTCTATTGAATAGGGTGTGTGAGATTTTTTCTGTAAATTCAATTTTTCTATGATAAAATATTCGATTTTTAGGGCAGGAACAGCCACATTTTGGCTTTTCTGCCTTAGCTATAATATAGCACGAATTTTACGCCATGTCAAGGGCGGTCTCG
>JAZSPM010000072.1:0-7460 GCA_045537455.1 Candidatus Ornithomonoglobus sp.
ATGAACGGTATCGTGAATTGCATCAAGACCGTTTTTCTTAGCGCAAGCAGCCAAATCAAATTTACCCTGAGTTGCGCCGTATTCGCAGTCTACTCTCCATTTGAGGTTGTCTTTTGTTGTAGCTTTCATATTAGGCTCCAAGTCTTCGCCAAGGAGTTCAGCAAATTTTGCTGCATGTTCAGCTTCTTCGTACGCTGCTTTTTCCCAGTAAAGACCAACTTCGGGATAACCCTCGCGGTGAGCAATTCTTGCCATGCACAGATACATACCAACCTCGGCACATTCGCCGTTGAAGTTTGCCATAAGCTGTTCAAATATATATTTCTTATCCTCTTCGCTGATGTCAGGATTGTTCTTTACAGTCTTTGCATAAACACCATATTCATGCTCTGCCGCTAAAGCCGCACCTTCCTGCATAATATTAAACTTTTCAGCAGGTACCTTACATACCGGACATTTTTCCGGAGCACTGTCTCCCTCGTGAACATAACCGCATACTGAACATACATACTTTGCCATAATATTTTCCTCCTTAAAATATTTATATTTATTTTCTTTAATTTAATTTCCAAAATCTTATTAGGACTTTGTCTCAATAACATTATAACATCATATTATACGTTTGTCAATACTTTTTTATAAATTTTTTTAATTTTTTCTGAAATATAAAATGCACCCTGAATATTCAGGGTGCAAAAAATTATTTCATATTATATTTATGCAAGACCTGCAACCTTTAAGCCAATGTATATTGCAAACAATACAACTGAAACCCACATAACTGCACTGATGTCCTTAGCCTTACCTGTAACAATCTTAAGGATAACCCATGCAAGCATACCGAACATAATTCCGTTTGCTATTGAGTATGTAAGAGGCATCATAATGATTGCAAGGAATGCACCGATTGTATCAGCAGCATCACCTTCAAAATCAACCTTCTTAACTGCTGAAAGCATCAGGAATCCAACATAAAGCATAGCCGGAGTTGTAGCAAAGCCCGGAATTGCAAGGAAGATTGGTGCAAAGATAATTGCAATCACAAACATAACTGCTGTTGTAACCGCTGTAAGACCTGTTCTTCCGCCTGCTGCAACACCTGCACTTGATTCAACGTAGCTTGTAACTGTTGATGTACCAAGACATGCACCTACAACAGTACCTACAGCGTCAGCCATAAGAGCACCTGAAGCCTTTGGAAGGTTACCGTTTTCATCAAGTAAATCACCCTTCTGAGCAACACCGATAAGTGTACCTACAGTATCAAAAATATCTGTATAAAGGAATGTAAATACTACAAGTGCAAATCCGGCAATGTTATTTACGATAAATCCAAAATCAAACTTGAACATAGCAGGAGCTGCGAAATTTGATTTAATTGCATCCCATGAAAGATTAGGAATTACTGAGTAAACTCCATTTGCAGGATCAGGAACATACCAGCCTACAAGCTCTGCAACAATACCTAAAACCCATGTGATTATAATACCAAGAAGAATTCCGCCCGGAACTTTGAAATGCTGTAATGCACCGATTATCAAAAGACCGATAAGTGCAAGAACAACCGGAGCTGATGATAAATCGCCAAGAGCCACAGTAGTTGCCTCACTCGGAACAACAATCTTTGCGTTAAGAAGCGCAATTATTGTTATAAACAAACCGATACCTGCTGTAATACCGAACTTTAAGTTATTAGGTATTTTATTTACAAGAGCTTCTCTGAATTTGAACAGAGACAGTAGCATAAATATGATACCTTCAATAAGAATTGCTGTTAACGCAACCTCATATGAATAACCCATTGAGCCACATACGGTAAATGCAAAGAATGCATTAAGACCCATTCCTGAAGCAAGAGCTACAGGATAGTTTGCAAAGAATGCCATACAAAGTGTTGCGATTGCAGCCGAAATAGCTGTTGCCATAAATATTCCTGCCGGTGTTGCACCTTCAATACCGCCAAGATAGCCCGGGTTTACTGCAAGGATATACGACATCGCAAGGAATGTTGTAATACCTGCAAGAATTTCTGTCTTAACATTGGTGTTGTTTTCTTTCAGCTTAAAAAGCTTTTCAAGTTTTTCCATTTTGTTTTTCTCCTTTTTCTTTAATTTATTTTGTAAAATTATTTACTAAGGTCATTATAACATAGCTTCCAACATTATGCAATCCGTTTCACTTCATTTGTAAAGAAATTGTGAACATCCCTTAAAAATTTTAAAACATTTACCCTTTTGTATAACATAACTAAATTCCTCTACAAAAAATCTCAAATTTTTTACCTGCAGTAAAATTGAAAAACATATTGCAAAAAATCGGTAAATAAGGTATAATGTATAATAGAGGAATATTTTTGTATATTCAAAAGTATGTATAAAAATTATTTTAAATTATAAACAAAAACGGAGGTTGAATCATGGGAACAGTTGACAAACTGACTGAGCTTCAATACCGCAGAAGCCAAGTAGAAAAAGGCGGCGGCGAAGCGAAAATCAAAAAACAGCATGATGCCAACAAGCTTACTGCTCGCGAAAGAATTAATCTGCTTCTTGACAAAGGAAGCTTTGTAGAGATTGATGCATTTGTAACTCACAGATGCAGCGAGTTCGGAATGGACTGTGTGGAAGCACCGGGTGAAGGCGTAGTAACAGGCTACGGTACTGTTGACGGACGTCTTACCTATGTATATGCACAGGACTTTACCGTTATAGGCGGTTCACTTGGCGAAATGCATGCAAAGAAAATTTGCAAGGTTATGGATATGGCGGCTAAGATGGGTGCACCTATCATAGGAATGAATGATTCGGGCGGAGCAAGAATTCAGGAGGGTATTGACTCACTTGCAGGCTTCGGCGAGATATTCGTACGTAACACAAGAAATTCAGGCGTTATTCCGCAGATAAGCGTAATAATGGGACCTTGTGCAGGCGGTGCAGTTTATTCACCTGCTATTACAGACTTTATATTTATGGTAGAAAAAACATCACAGATGTTTATTACAGGTCCACAGGTTATAAAGTCAGTAACAGGCGAAGATGTAACATCAGAGGATTTAGGCGGTGCTAACGTACATTCAGAAAAATCAGGTGTTGCTCACTTTAAGGCTTCATCAGATGAAGAATGTATAGCACAGATTAAGAGACTTCTTTCATTCTTACCTTCAAATAATCTTGAGGGTGCACCAATGACAGAAGCAACAGATGCTATAAACAGACTTTCAGAAACACTTACAACAATAGTACCTGACGAAGCAACAAAGGCTTACAATGTAAAAGACGTTATCGCTCAGATTGTAGATAACGGTGACTTTATGGAGGTTCAGCCAGACTTTGCAAAGAACATAGTAATAGGCTTTGCACGTTTTAACGGTATTGCTGTCGGTATGGTTGCAAACCAGTCAAACGTAATGGCAGGCTCACTTGATATTAATTCATCGGACAAGGCTGCAAGATTTATCAGATTCTGTGACAGCTTCAACATCCCTGTTGTAACTCTTACAGATACACCGGGCTACTTCCCCGGCGTTGAACAGGAGCAAGGAGGAATTATCCGTCACGGTGCTAAGCTTCTTTATGCTTACAGCGAAGCTACTGTTCCTAAGATCAATGTAATTTTAAGAAAAGCTTACGGCGGAGCATACATCGCAATGAGTTCAAAGCACACAGGCACAGATGTTGTTCTTGCATGGCCTACAGCAGAAATTGCAGTTATGGGCCCTGAAGGTGCGGCAAATATCATATTTAAGAATGATATAGCTGAAAGCTCAGACCCAATGGCAACAAGAGCAGAAAAGATTCAGGAATACAAGAATAAGTTCGCTTCACCTTATATTGCAGCGGCAAGAGGTTATGTCGATGATGTAATCGAGCCTGATTCAACAAGACCGAGAATTATTGCAGCTCTTGAGATGCTTATGTCAAAGCGTGATTCGCTTCCTGCAAAGAAGCACGGAAATCTCCCTGTATAATTGAAAGGAGAGATAGATTATGAATTTATCACAGTCACTTTTAACAGGTCAGAATGTTCAGCTTGGCGAGGCTATGTCGCAAGGCTTACAGGTAACAGGGCTTGGTCTTTTAATAGTTTTCTCTGTACTTGTAATATTAATGATAGTTCTGTATCTGTTTAAGGTTATATTCTACAGAGATCCTGCAAAAACGGCAAAAAAAGCTCCCGTTCAGGAGGTTGCTCCTGTTGCAGAAGCTGCAAAGGATGATGTAGACGAGGAAGAGCTGATTGCAGTTCTTACAGCGGCAGTTGCGGCAAGTCTTAACACATCAACATATAATCTTCAGATTAAGTCATACAGACGTGTAAACAACAATACACCTGCATGGAACAAAGCAGGCGTTACAGAAACTATAAACAATAGATTCTAATATTAAATGACCGTGCTTTACATAGCACAGAAAGGAATGAATTAAGATGAGAAAGT
This sequence comes from Candidatus Ornithomonoglobus sp., assembly GCA_045537455.1. Lineage (GTDB taxonomy): Bacteria > Bacillota > Clostridia > UBA1381 > UBA1381 > Ornithomonoglobus_A. Next base: position 4,436 of record JAZSPM010000072.1, read on the forward strand.
TTAATATAACAGTAAACGGAAAAACCTATGAGGTTGACGTAGAAGAAATCGGCGGAGCAGCCCCTGTTGCTCCCGTTGTATCAGCTCCCGCAGCTGCACCGGCAGCCGCTCCTGCAACCCCTGCTGCTCCAAAAGCTGCTCCTGTTGCAGGTGCAAAGCAGGTAACAGCTCCAATGCCGGGTACAATGGTATCAGTTAAGGTAAATGTAGGAGACAAGGTTACAAGCGACACATTAGTTGCCGTTCTTGAAGCTATGAAGATGGAGAACGAAATTTTTGCAGGCGTTGAGGGTACTGTTGCAGGTATCAGCGTAAGCGCAGGCGATAGCGTAAACACAGGCGACGTTATAATTTCAGTAAACTAATGTCTTTATAAAATAAGAAAGTGGTGACAAAACGTGTTAGAAAGTTTAATGAGCTTTTTACAAAACACAGGTGTTGCTGCAATGATTGCAAACGCTCAGGCTACATTAGCTGAAGGCGGAACATTTTTGCAGGTATTCGGAACACCCATCATGCTTGCTATAGCGTGTGTGCTTTTGTATCTGGCAATAGTAAAAAAATTCGAGCCGTTGTTATTGCTTCCGATAGCATTCGGTATGCTTCTCAGTAACTTACCGATGCTGAAGGATTCAAGTGCAATTATGATGCACACTGAATTCTTTACAGATCCGGAGTATATGATAGACGGTCACTTGGATATTCAGCGTATAGCCTCATACGGCGGTCTTTTAGACTTGTTGTATCTTGGTGTTAAGCTGGGTATATATCCGCCGCTTATATTTGTAGGTATCGGATGTATGACGGACTTTGGCCCGCTTATCGCAAACCCGAAGAGTATTCTTTTGGGTGCTGCTGCACAATTTGGTGTATTCTTCACCTTCTTAGGCGCTCTTGTACTAAGTGCACTTATTCCGTCAATCAACTTCAGCGTTAAGGATGCGGCATCAATCGGTATCATTGGTGGTGCTGACGGACCTACCGCTATTTACGTAACAAAATCTCTTGCTCCGTCATTGCTTCCGGCGATTGCGGTTGCGGCATATTCATACATGGCTCTTATCCCTGTTATTCAGCCTCCTATCATGAAGCTGATGACAACAAAGAAAGCAAGAAGTGTAGTTATGGAACAGCTTCGTCCTGTAAGTAAAACAGAAAAAATCCTGTTCCCTATTATCGTTACTATAGTTGTCGGACTTATTATCCCCGATGCTGTTTCGCTTGTCGGCTGTCTGATGCTTGGTAATATAATGAAAGAATCAGGCGTTGTTGACAGAATAGCAAAAACAGCTCAGAATGAATTAATGAACATAATCACGATATTCTTAGGTATCACAGTAGGTGCTACAGCTACTGCTGAGAGCTTCCTGAATCCTCAGACTCTTGGTATTATAGCACTTGGCTTAATCGCATTCTGCTTCTCAACAGCAGGCGGTTTATTGCTTGGAGATTTAATGTACGTTCTTACAAAGGGTAAGGTTAATCCGCTTATCGGTTCAGCAGGCGTTTCTGCCGTACCAATGGCAGCCCGTGTATCACAAACAGTAGGACAGAAGGAGAATCCTTCAAACTTCCTGCTAATGCACGCTATGGGCCCGAACGTTGCCGGAGTTATCGGTTCGGCAGTTGCAGCTGGAGTATTCCTTGCACTATTCTCGAATATATAATTTATAAGGAGTGAAAAAGAAATGGCAAAACCTGTTAAAATTACAGAAACAGTCCTAAGAGATGCTCATCAGTCACTTATTGCTACAAGAATGACTACCGACCAGATTCTTCCTATAGTGGAGAAGCTTGATCAGGTAGGCTATCATTCACTTGAAGCATGGGGCGGTGCGACATTTGACTCATGCCTCAGATTCCTGAATGAGGATCCATGGGAAAGACTGAGAAAAATAAAAGATAAGGCTAAGAACACACCTTTGCAGATGCTGTTCAGAGGTCAGAATATTCTTGGCTACAGACATTACGCTGATGATGTTGTTGAATATTTTGTTCAGAAGTCAATATCAAACGGTATTGATATCCTAAGAATATTCGACGCATTAAACGATATAAGAAACCTTGAATGTGCAATCAATGCCTGCAAAAAGGAAAAGGGACACGTTCAGGCAACAGTTTGTTATACAATAAGCCCTGTTCACTCAACAGAGAGCTTTACAAAAATGGCAAAACAGCTTGAAGAAATGGGCGCAGATTCAATCTGTATCAAGGATATGGCAGGACTTCTTCTTCCATATACAGCATACGACCTTGTTAAGGCTATGAAGGAAACTGTCAAGATTCCAATTCAGCTTCATACTCACTATACAAGCGGTGAAGCTTCAATGGTTTACATGAAAGCTGTTGAAGCAGGTGTTGACGTAATCGACTGTGCTATGTCACCTCTTGCAATGGGTACATCACAGCCACCTACAGAGCCTATCGTTGCGGCATTCCAGGGTACACCTTACGATACAGGCTATGATTTGGATAAGCTTGTTGAAATCAGCGATTACTTCAAGCCGTTAAGAGAAGAATATCTTGCAAGCGGTCTGATGAACGCAAAAGTAATGGGCGTTGACGTTAATACATTAAAATATCAAGTTCCGGGCGGTATGCTTTCAAACCTTGTTTCACAGCTTAAGCAGCAAGGCAGAGAGGATGCATACGACGAGGTATTAAAGGAAGTTCCAAGAGTAAGAGCTGACCTTGGCTATCCTCCTCTTGTAACACCTTCATCACAAATTGTAGGTACTCAGGCAGTATTGAACGTTCTTATGGGCGAAAGATACAAGATGGTTTCAAAGGAAACAAAGGGTATTGTCAAAGGTGAATACGGTAAGTGTCCTGTTGATATTGCACCAGAAATGGTTGAAAAGATTATTGGCAGTGAAGAAAGAATCACTTGCCGTCCTGCAGATTTAATTGACAACGAGCTTGATAAGCTTACAAAGGAATGTGCAGAATGGATTGAACAGCCGGAGGACGTATTATCATACGCATTGTTCGGTCAGGTTGCAGTTAAATACTTTGAGTACAGACG
>JAZSPM010000071.1:0-13901 GCA_045537455.1 Candidatus Ornithomonoglobus sp.
GGTGTGGGGACGGTAGAGGAGATAGTGGAATGTTAAAATTATTGGGAAGCTTTATGATTGGTGCATCGTGCGTATATTTTGGAATACGAAGAAGTATAAGCTTAAAGAGACGTTACACTTCACTTGTGGAATTTCAGAATGCAATCTCTGTTCTTTCAACCGATATTGCATTCAGGGAAACAGAATTAAAAGAAGCGTTTATAAATACCGATAACACTATATTTAAAGAAGCGGCAAAATACATAGAAAATGACGGAATAAGGTCTGCATGGTCAAGAGCGGTCAAGCAATGTGCAGCGCGGCTCAGCCTTACTGAGGGCGACTGTGATACGATACTTATGCTTGGCAAAAGATTAGGTATGACAGATACGGATAATCAGATAAAAAATCTTGAAGGAGTAAAAAATATGCTTGATTTGCATATAAGAGCGGCAAGATACGATATGGAACGCCTTTGCCGGCTGTATACGGGCGGTGGAGTTCTGACAGGAATTTTTCTTGTGCTTATGCTTATATAGAGGGATGATATAGAATGAATGTGGATTTGATATTTCAGATAGCAGGTCTTGGAATTGTTGTAGCGGTTTTGAATCAACTTTTAAACCGTGCCGGGCGTGACGAGATGGCGTTGCTTGTGACTATAGCGGGGCTTGTTGCGGCGTTGGTAATAGTTGCGAGAGAAATCGGGGATTTGTTTGCTATGATAAAGAGTATATTTAATTTATAAATGAGTAAAAGATAAAAAGCATTTCAATCTAAATATCAATCTATCACTACGTTGCGTGATAAAAACAGATTGATATTCAGATATGAAAAGCTTTCTCTCTTTTCTGATGACAGGGTAGTGAAAATGGATATTTTTAAAATAGTTCTCATAGGTATAACAGGTGGAATGCTTTCGCTTTTTTTAAAGGACTATAAGCGTGAGTATGCCGTAGTAACAGGTCTTATTACAGCGGCAATAGTAATGAATTATTCCGTTGAATGCCTTATGAGCGTAATAGAAAGTATAAGATACATAACAGAAAAAAGCGGAGTAGATATAAAATATTTTACAATTATTTTGAAGGTTGTGGGTGTGGCGTATGTGTCGCAGTTTGGAGGTGAATTACTCCGTGACTGCGGAGAGGGTGCTGTAGCTTCAAAGGTTGAGCTTGCCGGAAAGATATTTATACTCTATCTCACAACTCCTATAATAACCTCATTTTTAAATGTTTGTATTGAGGCGGTGAACAAGGTTTGAAAAAGCTTACTTTTGTCCTTGTTATAATGTTTGCAGTGTTTTCGGTTAAAGTGTATGCTGATAATACTGAAGTTTCGCCGTACATAGAGGGAGAAGCCTTTTTTAACGATACTGTGGACGAGCTTATGAACGGTGAATTTACGATAAATCCTATAACCTTAATAAATCGTCTTATAAGTGATTTCACAAAAGAAGCAAGGAGCAGTATAAAGACTGTGCTGACCTTGCTTTTAATATCAGTATTAAGCTCCGTAGTAAATGTTTTGTCATCGTCATTCGGGGAAAAAACAAGCTCGGAAGCGGCATTTTTTGCATGCTTTACCTTGATGAGCGGATTAAGCCTTAAGTGTTTTACAACAGCACTGGATTGCGGAACTGAGGTTATAAAGAATATGACGGATTTTATAACTAAGCTTTCACCCGCATTTATGCTTACTCTTGCGGCAAGCGGAGCACCCATGAGTGCCGCCGCTTTCAGACCTGTATTATCGGGAGCGGTTTACATAATTTCTATGCTGATTGAAAGCACATTGATGCCGCTGATGACATTCGGAGCTATTTTGGGTGTAGTCGGAGGAATAAGCGATAAAGTGCAGATTACAAAATTTTGCAGTGTTGTACGCTCAATTACAAAGTGGCTGATGGCTGCAGTAATAACGATATTTACAGGAATAAGTGCAATTTACGGATTTAATGCACCGGCGCTTGATGCTATGAGTGCTAAGGCTGTGAAATTCGCAGTGGGAAGCCTTGTTCCGGTGGTAGGCGGATTTTTGTCAGATACACTTGAAACGGTTATAAGCGGAACACGACTTATGAAAAATGCCGTTGGCACTGCAGGAATAATAGCGATACTGTCTGTATGCATACTTCCTGTTATAAAAATATTTTTTATACAGGTGGTTTTAAGACTTGCATCTGCTGTTGCTGAACCTGTAACGGATACAAGAATAAGTAAAATGCTGTGGGAGGTAAGCGAAGCAGTTACTACAGTTTTTGGAGTAGTGATTATGACGGCAGTTTTATTTTTGATAAATATAAGTCTTATAATTATATTTACCTCTCCGTAAAAAGGAATAAATCTATGAAAGAATATATAATAACTGTAATCGGTGCAACTGTTTTATCTGCTATGGCGAATATTCTGTCGCCTGATTCGTGGCGGAAATATATAGGAGTAATTACCGGCTTTATAATAATAAGCTGTATAATTTCGCCTGTTTCAAAATTAACAGATACAGATTTGTTTTCGGGATTTGATGAATTTTATGAGGACAGAACAGATTATAAGCAGGTTGAACGTGAGTTTGTTATCGGACAGCTTGAGCAAAAAATCGCTGATGATATAGAAAAACGCTTTAAAGATGAATTTAATGAAAGCGTGTCATTATCGGTAAATTTAGATGTAAATGAAAATAATGAAATTGAACGTGTTTCGCATATAAAAATAATTGGCTCTGACGGAGCTTTGCATAAAACTGAAAGACTTTGTGAAATTTACGGAATAAAAAGGGACGAGGTGGAATATGAATAAGGAGGAAGCATTAAAATTTCTTCGGAATAAAAATAATCTTGTTATTGTAGGGGTTATGATTCTGGGAATTATCTTCATGACTGCCTTTTCGGAAACGGAAAGCGTGAAGGAAGCAAATGATAAAACTGACCTTCAGGAGGAGAGGCTTGAAAATATACTTTCAGATATAGACGGTGCAGGAGATGTAAGTGTTATGATTACATATGAAAATACAGGTGAAAAAAATATAGCATACGAAAAGAGACAAAACAACACAAGCTATGATGAAAAAGCTGTTATGGCAGGTGGAGAGCCAATGGTGATAAACGAAACAAATCCGACGGTGAAGGGTGTTATTGTGACGGCGGACGGTGCAGATAATATTTCTGTTAAACGTGCATTAACCGAGGCGGTTTCGGCTGTGCTTGATGTCGATGCACATAGAATTTGTATATACAAAAGAAAGTAAATTCCAAAAAAATAGGAAAGGACTGATTAGTAAATGGTATTTAAGAAAAAGGAGATAATAGCGGCGTCGCTGGTTGTGCTGATTGGTATGGCAGGCTATCTGAACTGGTCGTATCAGGATACAATTCAGGTGACGGACGGCGAGAGCTACATAGAGACAGGCAAAAAGCTTGGTGAAGCACAGTATGTTGCAAATGTTGAGGAAAACGTTGAGGAAAATACAGAAGAGGCTTCAAAGGAGGTTAACGAAGAAGTAACAGATGAAGCAACAGCTGAAAGTACAGAAGAAACTGCAAATGTTGAAACAGTGACAGATAACGGAGGGTATTTTGAACAGGCAAAATTAAACAGAGAGACTGCACGTTCAAAATCAATAGAAATTCTTACAAATACGGCTGAAAATGAAAGCTTTGATGCTGAAATAAGAAAAAAAGCAGGAGATAAAATAATTGAGGCGGCAGGGAATACAGAAAAGGAAATGGCAATGGAAAGTATTGCACAGTCAAAAGGATATGCTGAAATATGTGTGTATCTTGAGGACGGGATTGCCAACATTATGGTCAGAAAAACTAATTTCGGGGAAGCGGATGTAGTCAAATTGACCGAAATTGCAACAGAAACTTTAAATATCTCATCAAATAATATAAAAATAGTTGAAGTTCGTTAAAATTTGTGGTACAATATAAGTACAAGTCAAATTTATGAGAGGAGCTGCAAAGATGGCTGATGAGATAAAAGATATTGAAATAACAGAGGAAAGTATAAACACAGGTGTTATGGAAGACGACGTTGAAATCGGCAATATAAAAATTTCTGTTGATGTAGTTTCTACAATAGCAGGAATTGCAACAACTCAGATAAAGGGAGTTGCCGGAATGTATTCTTCTTTTGCCGGTGGTATTGTTGAAAAAATAGCGTCAAAGAAAAATCCTTCAAAAGGCGTTAAGGTGGAAATGACCGAAACAAGCGTAAAAATCGATTTATATATTGTGGTGGAATACGGTGTAAGAGTTCCTGAATTGGCATGGGAAATTCAGGAAAGCGTGAAGGATAACGTTGAAACCATGACAGGTCTTGATGTGGAAAAAGTAAATATCCATATTGAAGGAGTAAGCTTCGTGGAAGAAGAACCAGAGGAGTTTAAAGAAGCGGAGCAGATTGAAGAATCTGCAGAACCGACAGTTCTTGACGAAGGCGAGATAACAGACTGATAATAAAAAAACAGTACAGAAAAATTCTGTGCTGTTTTTTTCATTTTCAGTACTTTTTTGTGCGTTTTCGGTACTTTTTTTGTGTTTTAAATTGACATAGATTTACAAATATGATATAATCAAAGCAGATTGCCGAAAGGAGTAAAGTTTATGCAAAAAGAAATATTTAACTTATGGGAAAATACACCGGGAATGTGCGAAGAAACACCAAAAATAACAGCATATATTCCGGATGAAATAAAATCAGATGCGGCTGTAGTAATATTCCCTGGCGGTGGATATTGCGTAAGAGCACCGCATGAGGGAGAGGGATATGCGACATTCCTTGCAAAAAACGGAATTTCTGCATTTGTGTGTGATTACAGAGTATCACCGCATCGTTTTCCGCTTCCTCTTCTTGATGCACGCCGTGCAGTAAGATGGGTAAGATACAATGCCGAAAAATACGGACTTGATAAAAATAAAATATGTGTAATGGGTTCATCGGCAGGCGGACATCTTGCGGCGTTTGTCAGTACATATACAAAGCCAATAGACTTTGAGGATATTGATGATATAGATAAGGAATGTGCAAGACCTGACGGACAGATTTTATGCTATCCTGTTATAAAGCTTTTGGGTAAAGGTATAGCACATCTTGGCAGTGGTGCAAATCTTCTCGGAGACAAACAGGCTGAGCTTGGTGAGGAAATGAGTCCTGATTTAATAGCAGATGCAGGAACTCCAAAGGCATTTATATGGCATACATTTGATGACGGTGCAGTTAATGTAATAAACTCACTTGACTATGCAAAGGCATTAAGAAATCTTAATATAGATGTTGAAATGCATATCTATCCAAATGGTCCTCATGGTTTGGGACTTGCAGAAAATAATCCTCATGTAAGCGACTGGAGTAATAGATTAATTGAATGGTTCAGATATAACGGATATTTAAACTAAAAAGTATCGAAACATCAAATATAATTCCACATTACATTGAATTATAAAAGAGAGATAATATATAAAAATTTTTAGGAGGAAAAAAACATGAGAAAATATGAAAATCTGGATTTTATCCATGAAAACACATTAAAACCGAGGTCACACTATATTCCTTATGACAGTCTTGAAAAGGCTCTTGCAGGGGATAAATCAAAGTCAGCGTTCTATACTCTTTTAAACGGAGAATGGGACTTTAAATATTATTCAAGAGATATTGACTGCCCTGAAAAAATCACTGATTGGGACAAGGTAAAGGTTCCGTCATGCTGGCAGACAACGGGTTATGAAAATCCGTACTATACAAACGTAAACTATCCATATCCTGTTGACCCGCCTTATGTGCCTGACGATAACCCTGTAGGTGTATACAGAAGAACAGTAAATATAACATCAGAACAGGCATCAAAAGAAAATTATATTATTTTTGAGGGTGTTGCACCATGTTTTGAGTTGTTTATAAATGGCAAATACATAGGCTTTTCAACAGTATCACACTCAACCTCGGAATTTGAGATTAATCTGAATGAGGGCGAGAATGAAATTCTTGTAAAGGTATATAAAAGATGTGCTTCAAGCTATCTTGAGGATCAGGACTTTTTCAGAAATAACGGTATATTCAGAGATGTATATCTTCTTTCAAGAAATGAAGGTCACTTGTTTGATATAGCTTTTGGCTTTGATTCAAAGGGAATCTACTGTGATGAAAGCTACACAGTTTATGATGCAGATATGAAAGAAACAGATTTATCAAATCCTATTTTATGGAATGCTGAAAATCCGTATCTGTATACTGTTGTATTTGAACAGGCAGGTGAATATATTCCGTTTAAATTAGGTTTGAGAGAACAGTCGGTAAGCGAAAAGGGTGAGCTTTTAATTAACGGAGTTCCTGTAAAGCTAAAGGGTATAAATCACCACGACACACATCCGTATGACGGATATACAATGAGCTATGAGTTTATGAAGGCAGAGCTTCTTAAAATGAAGGAGCTTAATATTAACTGTATAAGAACCTCGCATTATCCTCCGCAGCCTGCATTTATTGAGCTGTGTGATGAGATAGGCTTCTATGTTGTTGACGAGGCAGATATAGAAACTCACGGATTCTGCAACCGTAATGCACTTGGTTGGGGATATGACCTTTCGGAAATGTGGCCGTGTCAGAACCCAATGTGGCATGATGCATTTGTTGACAGAGCCGAGAGACTTTTTGAGCGTGACAAAAACCATACCTGCGTTATCATGTGGAGCCTGGGTAATGAATCGGATTACGGTGAGAACTTTGCCGCAATGAGTGATTTTATAAGAAAACGTGACAGAGAAATTGGCGGAATTAACAGACTTGTACATTATGAGGGTGCTTACCCTAATAATCCTGTAAAAAAAGATCCGGATACAGTTGATGTTGTCAGCAGAATGTACTGGGATGCTAACGGAATGCTTGAATACCGTTTAAAGACAGGCGATAAGCGTCCGTTCTTCCTTTGTGAATATTCACACGCCATGGGTAACGGCCCCGGTGATTTGATGGATTACTGGAGAGTTTTTGAAAAGCATGACTTTATGATAGGCGGATGTATTTGGGAGTGGGCAGACCATGTTGCTCCAAATTCAGAGGGCAAGCTTTGCTACGGCGGTGACTTCGGAGAAGAAACTGCTGACGGAAACTTCTGCTGTGACGGTCTTGTGTTTAATGACAGAAGCTTTAAGGCTGGCTCATACGAAGCGAAGTATGCTTATCAGCCTTTGAGAACAGAGCTTAACGGTAAAACATTGACACTTTGGAATAAATACGATTTTACTGATTTTTCGGGCTTTGATTTTGAATGGAACATTACTGCTGATGGTGTAGTTACAGCAAGTGGTAAGCTTGATTTATCAACAACACCTCACGAATCTGAAAAAGTTGAGTTAAGCTTTGATATACCTGAAAGTAAATACGGTGCATATTTGAATGTATCAATGAAGAAGGACGGTAGAGAAATCGCATTCACTCAGCATGAGCTTGAAGCTGCAAAAGCAGTAGAGAAAGGCACAGGCGGTGTTTCAATCACACAGAACGGTGAATTTGCAATAGTTTCAGGTAATGACTTTACATATAAGTTTAATACTCATTACGGCTATCTTGAGGATTTGAATGGTTATCTAAATTCGCCAATGAAGCTTTCAGTGTGGAAAGCACCGACCGATAATGACAGAGTTATCAAACGTCAGTGGTATGATAACAACTACAACAAGATGTACAATAAGGTATATGATGTGGAAATAAAGGATAACACAATTACAGTCAAGGGTGGACTTGCATCTGTATCAAGAATGAATTTCTTTAATTATACTGCTTCATATACATTCTTTGAGAACGGAAGAATTGATGTTAAGCTTGACGGTGAATTTGACCAACAGCGTACATTCTTACCAAGACTTGGCTTTGAGTTCACAACGGACGAAAAGAGCTTCAAGTATTTTGGATATGGTCCATATGAGAGTTATATTGATATGCACAACTGCTCAAAAATGGGAATGTACGAAAGTACTGCGGAAAAAGAATATGTTGATTACATTAAGCCTCAGGAGCATGGTAATCACTATAATACAAAGTATATGCAGCTTGGTGGTTATGAGTTTGTATCAGAGCAGGGCTTTGAGTTTAATGTTTCGGAATACAGCACAAAGGAGCTTGAATCAAAGGCACACAATTTTGAACTTGAAAAGAGTGGTACAACCAATGTCAGAATTGACTACAAGGTAAGCGGCATCGGTTCGGGAAGCTGTGGACCTCAGCTTGTTGAAGCGTATCAGATGAATGATAAGAATGTACATTTTGCATTCTCAATTATAAAGAAATAAAAGGAGAGAGAAAAATGATTACAATGAGATTCCCCGGAGGGGTGAAAAAATGTCTTACTTTAAGCTATGACGACGGTGTAAGACAGGATAAGCGTCTTGTTGAAATTCTTGACAAGCACGGTATAAAGGCAACATTCAATATCAACAGCGGATTGTTTGGCAATGTGGCTGATAAAGAATTGCCAAACGGCAGAATGAGCGTTGAAGAGGTAAAAGAGCTTTTTGGAAATTCACCGCATGAGGTTGCAATTCATGGACTATATCACGGATGGGATCAGACGCTTCATTCAAACTGTATGTCAAATGAAATTTTAGAGGATAGAAAAAACATTGAAAAGCTTTTCGGAAGAATTATAAGAGGTATGGCATATCCTTTCGGAACATTTAATGACAAGCTTGTGGATTGTTTGAAAACGTGCGGAATAGTATATTCAAGAACAACAATATCAACAGAACGTTTCGATATTCCTGAGGATTGGCTAAGACTTCCTGCAACAACTCATCACAGAAATCCAAAGCTGAATGAGTTGTGCGACAGGTTTTTAGAGTCTGACATATATCTTCCGCAGATGTTCTATTTGTGGGGACATTCATATGAGTTTGACAATAACGGAGAGTATAATAACTGGGCAGTAATTGAAAGCTTTGCTGAGAAAATGGGCGGACATGATGATATATGGTATGCGACAAATATCGAAGCATATGATTATATTGAAGCGTATAACAGATTGAACATCTCAACCGACGAAACTGTAATCCATAACCCTTCAGGTATTGATGTTTGGGTATTAAGAAGATGGCGTGAAAACGGAGATTACAAATACAGCACAGACTTCATTAAAGCTGGAGAAACAAAGGTATTTAACAACTAAAATTTTAATTGATGGGAGTATATAAAAAATGAACAAGATCATTGAACAAAATAAAGAATGGATTGAAAGCACGTGGGCGAAGGTTGACAAAAAGCTCAGCAAGACAGCAGTAAAGAGCCGTGAAAAAATTCCGTATACAACAAATAACGGCGTACATGATAGTAGAGTTGAAAACGATCCTGCATGGTGGACAAACGGTTTCTGGGGCGGCATGATGTGGCTTATGTATAAAGCTACAGGCAACGAGGAATATAAAAAGACAGCAGAACGTTCAGAGGAGCTTTTAGATAAGGCTCTTGAAAAGTTTGATGACCTTCATCATGATGTGGGCTTTATGTGGCATCTTACAAGTGGTGCAAATTACAGAATTACAGGCAATAAAGCGGCACGCAACAAAAATCTGTTTATGGCGGCAACTCTTATGTCAAGATATAATATTGACGGAAAGTATATCCGTGCATGGAACGGTTCATGGGAATGCGAAAATGAACAGCACGCATATTCAATTATTGACTGTCTTATGAATATTCCTCTTTTATACTGGGCGTCAAAGGAGCTTGATGACCCAAGATTTAAGAGGGTTGCAATGAGTCACATGGATATGTCAGCTCGTGACCACATTCGTCCTGACGGAAGTGTAAATCATATTGTTGTTCATGAAACTGAAAGCGTAGGAGTCAGAAAAGTTCTTGCAGGTCAGGGATATAGTGATACATCATGCTGGTCAAGAGGTCTTGCATGGGCTGTTTACGGTTCAATTCTTTCATATATTCATGTAGGAAAGCCTGAATATCTTGACTGTGCAGTAAGAACAGCGGATTATTTCATCGAACACTGCAAGGAAACAGGATATTTACCGTTATTAGACTTCAATGCTCCTGCAGAGCCTGTATATTACGACAGTACAGCAGGTGTGTGTGCGGCGTGCGGTATGCTTGAAATTGCAAAGTATGTTGAAAACGGAGATAAGTATGTTGAAGCTGCAATCAATATCTTAAAGGCAACAGACGAGCGTTGCAACAATTACAGTGATGATGAAGATGCACTTGTTCTTATGGGTAGCGAAAGATACCCGCTATTGGAGGAATGGAAGAAAACTGTGCATATGCCTATTGTTTACGGAGATTTCTTCTTTGTTGAAGCTTTGTTTAAGCTAAAGGGTAATGATTTTTTGATTTGGTAAATAAAAAACGGTCACTTGCTGTTAAAGTAAGTGACCGTTTTATAGTTATTCAAGCTCAGCTTCTATTCTTTCACGAATCATTTTGATTGTATCAGCGGTATTTTCTAATTCGCCGTTATCAAGCATCAGTGCCGCACCGTAGATAAGAGAACGAACGGTATAGAATTTTTTAATTTCCACATCCTCCGGAAGCGATTTTGATTCGCAGTATTCATGTATAAGAGTTTTTGTACATTCGGTAAGATGACTCTTTATTCTTTCGTCACTGATATCACCCTTCCTTAACATCAGTATTGAACGGAAATTAGGGTTTGCAATCCAGAATTTTATGTATGCTATGCAGATTTCGGAAATCTGCTTTTTCAAGTCGTTTTTGAAAATATCTGTAACCTGTTTCTGAAGCAATGCCCACTGACTGTGAATATATATTATGATTTCAGCAATAAAATTTTCCTTGCTTTTAAAATGCTTATACGGTGCCGCACAGGATACATTACATGCCGAAGCTACACGTCTTAATGAAAAATCAGCTATTCCATGATTTTCAAGCTCTTTTATTCCGGCTGTAATCAGATTTTCTTTGACGGTTTCATATCCGGTATAATCTTCCATAATAAAATCCTTTCACAAACTATTATTTTGCTTCATACCAGCTGTGACCTGTTGACATATCAACTGTCAGCGGTACATCAAGCTGCATTGCGTTTTCCATTTCTTCCTTTAAAATTCGCTTTACTGCTTCAACCTCGTCTGTTCGTGCTTCTACTATAAGCTCGTCATGCACCTGTAAAATTAATTTTGATTTCAGATTTTCGGCTTCAAGTCTTTTATAGACTCTGACCATCGCAAGCTTTATAATATCAGCCGCAGTTCCTTGGATCGGTGTATTTAATGCAACACGTTCTCCGAATGACCTTATATTGTAGTTTGATGACGATAATTCAGGTATACGGCGGATGCGGTTTAACAGCGTTTTTACCATACCTTCTTCGGCTGCTTGTTTTTTGATTTTATCCATATATTCACGTACACCGTGATATTTTTCAAGATAATTACTCATATACTGCTTTGCTTCGGCAACTGAGATTTTTAAATCCTGTGCAAGGCTGAATTCACCCATACCATAAACAATACCGAAGTTTATTGCCTTTGCTTTGCTTCTTTGTGCAGAGGTAACCTCATCAAGAGGCACATTAAACACCTGTGAAGCGGTAACGGCATGAATATCTTCGTTCTTGATAAATGCATTAATCATAGTTTCGTCATGTGCAATATGAGCAAGGACTCTTAGCTCAATCTGAGAATAGTCAGCATCAACAAGAACGCAACCATCATCAGCTATAAACATTTTTCTGATTTCACGTCCAAGCTCTGTACGTGTAGGAATGTTTTGCATGTTAGGCTCTGTTGAGCTTATACGTCCTGTAACTGTGACTGTCTGATTAAATACCGAGTGTATTCTGTGAGTTTGAGGGTTTATAACAGCTTGCAAGCCGTCGCAGTATGTTGATTTCAGCTTTGCATACTGACGATAATCAAGAATAAGAGGAATTATAGTGTGCTTATCCTTTAGCTTTTCAAGCACCTCAACATTTGTGGAATATCCGCTTTTTGTCTTTTTTGTGCTGTGTAGTCCAAGCTTTTCAAACAGAATCACACCAAGCTGTTTAGGGGAGTTGATGTTAAATTCTTCTCCGGCTTCGGAATAAATCTGCTCTGTTAATGTATTAATTTTCTGACTCAGCATTTCAGAAAAATTATTAAGCTCATCTGAGTCAATTAAAAAGCCTTCTGTCTGCATACCTGCCAGAACATATAAAAGAGGCATTTCAACATCGTTATAAAGATGAGTTTGATTCAGGCTTTCCAAAACAGAATCAAGCTTTTTATTAAGTTCAAGAACGGCAATCGCACGCTTGCCCCAAAATTCAGTATTATCTTCGTCCTCGTCATCAAGTAGGGATAATTGCTTTTTCTCGCTTTTTGCAAGCTCAGTACCGAAATATTCGGAGCAAAGCTGTTCGACCGTATAGCTGCTCTTTGACGGGTCGGCAAGATATGCCTTTAATACCACGTCATCTGCTATGTTTTTAAATTTGAATTTATTATTAAATGCAACTATTGCATCTTTTATATCAAAACAAATTTTTTCAATGCTTTCATTTTCGGCAATGCTTTTTAGTATTTCTTCAAGCTTATCCAAAGGATTGTCGGTAATATCCCACACATAAGCTGTTTTATCCTGTGCAAGGGCAACAGATGTAGCTTTCTTTTGGTAGTCAAGCTCTATTGTTAATGCCGCTTTGCCCGAAATTGCAGGAATATCAGAAGCTTTTATAATTTTTATTCCGTCAAAAATACTGCTTTCGGGAACAGTCTCGGCAGAGCTTAATTCAAAACGCTTGATTATTGAATTTAATTCAAGACTTTTCAAAAGCGGTAAAAGCTCATCAGATGCCTGTTCGTTAATTGAGGTAAATTCACAGCTCTCAAGTGAAAAATCAATCGGAACGGCAGTATCTATTGTGGCAAGCTTTTTTGAAAAGAATGCCATCTCTTTGCCGTCTGTAAGCTTTTGGAGTTTTGCACCCTTTATTCCAGATGTTTCAAGCTCATCATAGAGCTTTTCGATACTTCCGAACTGTTCAATAAGCTCTATAGCTGTTTTTTCTCCGATTCCCTTAACACCCGGTATATTGTCGGAGGTGTCGCCCATAAGAGCCTTCACATCTATAAATTCCGAGGGGGTGACACGGTATTTTTCTTTTACAGCTTTTGCATCATAGGTGACAGTTTCGTTTTGTCCCATGCGTGTTACGGTAAGAACTACTTTTGTTTTGTCTGTTGCAAGCTGTAAATCATCCTTGTCGCCTGTTGCAATAAAACACTCAATCCCTTCACGCTCACATATGCGTGATACTGTTCCTATAATATCGTCTGCTTCGTAGCCTTCAAGTTCTAAAAGAGGAATATTCATTACACGAACTAAATCACGTGCAATAGGCATCTGTATTTTAAGTTCATCAGGCATTGGTTTTCTTTGAGCTTTGTATTCCGAATACATTTTATGACGGAAGGTAGGAGCTTTCAGGTCAAATGCGGCACAGATATAGTCGGGCTGCTGTTCAGCAATAAGCTTTGCAAGAATTGATAAAAAGCCATAGACTGCATTTGTGGGAGTGCCGCTTTTGGTTGAAAGATATCGTACACCGTAAAAGCCTCGGTTTATTATACTGTTTGAATCAAGAATCAAAAGTTTTTTCATGGAATTATTCCCTTTCGGATTATTGTTATATTAATTTATATCATACCATAAATTTACTTAAAAATCAATATTTAAAATGATTATATCCTTTAAAGACAAATTTAAAACTTTATTTTTGTCAGATGTTGACATATAAATTTCAAAGTGTTATAATTTATATAATTTGAAATTTATAAGACTAACTATTAAATGTCAAGAGGAATTTTAAAAATTTCTCAAAAATTTTTTGGTGAGTCAAAATAATCAGTAGAACATTGAAAATTGCATGACAAATAGAGCAATCTAAGTTGCTCGTCAAAAAATATTGGAATGAAA
>JAZSPM010000062.1:0-3483 GCA_045537455.1 Candidatus Ornithomonoglobus sp.
GGTTAAGCATAAAAAGTGATGTTAAGGTCAAAACACCAATTTTGCAAATGTAAATATTAAAAAATAAACGGTTTGTTTCAGAAAAATCATAAAACAGACCGTTTTTGCATGTATATTGTGAAATTTGGTATCTTTTATTAGGTGTTTTAACTCGCATTTTTTGTAAGAAGCGGATTGACAGGATGCAAAACAAAGCCTTTCCTATGACGAAAAAGCTTCCTGAAATTTAATGCTGAAATTTTAGAGCCAAAGAAAAATTTACTTGGTATTTTTCCATGGACAGGGATTTTATCGACATTGAACATGTTTCGCAGAATTGACGGAACCGCCTCAACTCCATTTCTGATTCTTCTCCAATTTTGGAAGTCATCAGCAGCGATTTGCCGTTGTTGTTTTGCTCTTTCAACTGCGGAATGTGAAATGGGAATTAAAACGGATGATTTTCTTATTTTTGCATTACATTCATTTTTATATGAACAATTAACGCAATTTTCACAAGAAAAATATGATTTAATCTGTTTGGAGGTTTCTATGTAATGGCAGCGAATGGGTTTATGACCACAAGGACATTGAATAACTTGCTTACCATCTTCACTAATGACAAAATCAGCATATATATCAGGTACAGGTGTTCCCATAAGGGCAGTATTTACAATTTCTATGTTCTTTTCTGAGGCGGCATCTCTATTCGATTGACCAACATATCCGCCATCGGCTACAATTGTCATAGTTTCTTCTTGAGGTTCTGTTCTCTCAATGTAATCGCCTAGGAAACGACTATCTGCATACACGTTTTCTTCGTATTGGTAGTCAGTGATAACAGAACCTGATTCGCTAACGGTTTCCACAACATTTGCGATATATCCAACATGCTTTTTACCTGCTTTAGTGCGGAATGTTGCTTCTGGATCATATGGACTTTGCAAAGATTTTGGAGAGGGCAACTCATCACCCTTATCTCTAATTCTCCTTATACCGTTATCTATAATAGTTTGTTCTTCCAAACAACGCAAAAGAAGCTTATATTCGTTAACTTCATAAAAATCATCTTTGCATATTTTGATTAATTCATCAGCCTCGTTGATAATTATATTAATTCTTGTATTCACATCAATATTTCGACTATGGTATATGACAAGGTTTCGGTCATCGGGATTGCAATAATGTAGAAGACTCTCTGGGAGCATATTTTTATCTGTTTTGTAAATGTGCTTTGCAAGATTGGCAACACAAGTGTAAAGCAATTCAACCCTGCTCATTTTCTTTATATTTGCTTCTATCATAAGAGAATCCATACGCTTGATATGGGAATTTATATTCATCATTTTAGCAATTTTATTATTTAAATCGCAAATGCAATCGTGAAATAAATCAATGCCATAATTTCTTTCGTAGTCATAACAACGCTTACGAAATCTTGACAGCGTTTTGTCGCTAAGAGGTTGTTCCTCATAACTTGTAGTATGAAGGGCATATTGTAAATGTATATCCAACATTAAATTTTCAACAACCTCATCATCAGACAAATCAAATAATTCTTTGATGATTAATGCTCCAACAATTATATTTACAGGTGTGTTTGGTCTGGAGGCTTTATCTGAATAAAGGACACTAAAACGAGTTTCATCTATAGCCGGGAATATCTCATCAGCAAAAACTTTTGCCCATGATTTTTCAAGGGCTTTTTGTTCTCTTTTCGTCAACCAATTTTTATGGTCGAACAATGAAATTTGCTGATGCTGATTTGCTCTAAATGACATAAAATACACCACCTGTGTTTTTCTTATATTATACCATATTTCACAGGTGGTGTCGTTGATTTTTAACCAATTATTATTAAATTATTACCTTTTGACCTTAACATCAAAAAGTATGCTTAACCAAAACGTAAGAGGATAGGCGGGTTTTGCCTATCCTCTCGTAATTTTATTCCATTGTGCCGATCATTTTATTTATATCGCCGTCCGAGTCTACTATGACGGTTTTTGTTTTTGCAGGTGCTACATAGCCGAAGCCTTCTATGTAGGCTTTATTTTTTTCTTGTATTATTTCATTTCGTATTTTTGTTTCTTCGTCTGTGAGGTAGCAGGTGTCTTTTGCCATAATTTCGTCCTTTGGATTTATAGGCTCCTGAGGGTTCGGTTCCCATTTCGCATACAAGACATCAGGTTTGGTGAATTTAAATGTTGTTACCTGATTTTGCTTTGTTCTCGGATCGGTGAACCATCCTTTGAATATGTAACCGTATTTTGTTGGTACATAACTTTCAAGACTGATGCTCTCGCCGTATCTTTTTGTTATTGGCCTGATAAAGCTACCGCCGTCCGATGCGAAGGTTAAGGTTACATTTCCTACGATTCCAAGTTCGTTGTCAAAGGTAACTCGGTATTTACTGAGCCACCAAGGTTTTGCAGATGCCTATGCCGTTGTTGTTAGCAGCATAGTTACTGCCAATGCCGTACATAATACTTTTTTCTTCATAATTTTTCATCTCCTAAATTTGTATTTACCTTTTCGGCAACACAAACATACCACACAAGAGATGGAAAGTCTACGAAGTTTTTTCAAAGCCCTTTTCTTTGATTAATGTGTATCATATTATGATATGGCTATCTTTCAACCAATCCGTATTTAACTTTAATTCTTTCGAGTTTATCAATCATAGACCCGGATATAAACCAAAGGAAAAATGCTGTTCCGAGTGCATGGATTAAATCAAATGGTATTCCCATGATATAGGCAGATTTAATCATATCCCATGTAATTTTGCTCTGCCACATAATAACAGATGAAGGGTTCATGATTCCGCCGTAGATAATAAAGGTTGCTAAAAATCCGAATATACAAAGAGATGATTTTGTCTTACGGAGGAATCCCTTTTTGAAAAGTATTCCTGCGATAAAACCGATAATGCCGAAAGCAAACATCTGCCATGGTGTCCACGGACCTTGTCCAAAGAAAAAGTTTGAAACAAATCCGGTTACTGCTCCTACCAAAAATCCCGTTTCTCCACCAAAAGCTACACCTGCGATTATTACAAGTGCAACAACGGGTTTAAATTGAGGAAGCATAAAGAATACCGCCCTGCCTGTAACGGCAATAGCACACAGTACACTTATCACAATAAGCTCTCTTGCTTTTGGTTTTCTCGACTCAAATACCATACAAAACGGTATCATCGTTTCGAGAATGATAAGTAAGCTTATAAAATAATACTTTCTGTCACCCAAGAAGAAAACGCCGATATAAATTGTCAGCGGTATTAAAAGCAGAATAAGGAAGGTTGCCATAAGGGTTCTTTTGGTCAGTTTTCTGTCTGATTTAGGAACTTGTATTACTTCCATTCCAATATCCCTTTGTGGAAAGAAGCAGAAACAAGCAATTGCAATTTCAATTATTGCAATTATCTGTAAAGCGTCAAGACCTAAGAAGCTCGACTTTGCAAACCCCAACACATCAATGTCAGTTATAAAGGATAGTGAT
>JAZSPM010000149.1:0-2192 GCA_045537455.1 Candidatus Ornithomonoglobus sp.
TGCAGAATTATGCTGCATGAAATCAATCTGCTCGTGCTGGACGAGCCAACGAACCATTTGGATCAGGACGCAAAGGACGCTTTGAAAAAAGCGATTCAGGATTATAAAGGAACAGTGCTTATCGTGAGCCATGAGCCGGAATTTTATATGGATGTAGCCGATATTGTCTGGAACATCGAAGAATGGTCAACGAAAATAATCTGAGCATAACTGCCGCTTGCGTAGGTGCAGGAGTCAATCATAAGTTGTGATTCAAAAAAGAATGCCCAATACACATCTCCCCTTGCTTTGTAAATAATACGGTCAAGCTATCCAAAATAGCGAAACTTCTAAACAGGAACTGAATTCGTTTTATCGCAGCAGCGTGTATTTCTGCATTTAATACCGTTCCTCGTCTGTACTGCTAAACCGGTTCAAAAAATTTTTTTATGAAAAGGGCTTGACAAATGGATGGATGTGTGCTATAATTCCTACCATAAAGCTATGAGGAAGCCAAGCAGAGGATTGCCAATGTGTTCAGAGAGCCGGCGGATGGTGCGAGCCGGTGACAAGCAATACGATGTATCCCTTCTGAGCTGGAGTGCTGAAAGATGCAGTAAGCGCTCACGTGAGTCTGCGTGAAAGAATAGGGCTTGTTAGAGTCTGAAAGTGGTGTTACGCAATAGCGGCACAATTTGAGTGGTACCGCGGGTAATCAAGGAAGATACTCGCCTCAAAGATTTTTCTTTGGGGCGAGTTTTTTATTTTATTTAGATAGGAGAGATTGTGATGAGCGACCAGAAAAATCTTCAGAATGCCGAAGCCAGAATCAAAGAGGTTGCAGGGCGAATTGCGCATCTGCGTGAAGATTTGGGCATATCTGTCGAGGAAATGGCAAAAGTGACTGATTATTCTGTAGAAGAATACAAGCAGTATGAAGCCGGCGAAAAGGATTTCAGCTTTACGTTTATATATAAATGCGCGAAAGCGTTTCATGTAGAGCTTTCTGAATTGATGGAGGGCAGCAGTCCGGAGCTGAGCGGATACACTGTCACGCGTAAGGGCGAGGGCGTTCCGATTGTCCGGAGAGAAGGCTTTGTATATAACAGACTTGCATCGAAGTTCAAGAATAAAATGGTTGAGCCGTTTCATGTCGTGATTCCGTATTCTGAGGAAGCGCTGTCAAGACCGTTGCATCTTGCAAGTCATGCAGGGCATGAAATGGATATCGTGCTGAAAGGAACGGTACGCATGATCATCGGTTCGCATACTGAGATTCTGCATGAGGGCGACTGCATCTACTACGACAGCTCTATGCCGCACGACGAGGTTGCGCTTGGCGGAGAGGATTGCGAAATCTATGCGTTTGTGATGGCGCCGCGTGGCACAACCGGTATGTCAGAGTATCATGAGCATATTACCGAGCATCAGACGACCAATGTAGACAAAGCTGGTTTGATACATCCGGTAGCAGAGAAGTATGTGACTTGCGAAACCAATGAGGAAGGCGTTCTCAGCGCAGTACATTTCGAGAATCAGGATTCGTTTAATTTTGCATTTGACATTGTAGACGCGATGGCGGAGAAATGTCCGGATAAAACGGCAATGATCTATGTGGACGCTGCGCATAATGAGCGTCGGTTTACATTCAAGGATATCAAGCGGTATTCCTGTCAGACGGCAAATTATTTCAAATCGCTCGGTATCAAGCGCGGCGATCGCGTCATGCTTGTCCTGAAGCGGCATTATCAATTCTGGTTCTCAATCCTTGCGCTGCACCGTATCGGCGCACTTGTCATTCCGGCGTCGAATATGCTGAAAATGCACGATTTTGAATATCGGTTCAATTCGGCAGAGGTGTCTGCGATTGTCTGTACAGCTGACGGTGACGTTGCAAACGAGGTGGATCTGGCTTGCGCGAAATCGCCGTCTATGCGGACGAAAGTGCTTGTGAATGGACAGCGAGAGGGCTGGCATGATTTCAATGCAGAGCTTCCGGCATACAGCACGCATTTCAGCCGTACAGACGATACGCCTTGCGGCAAGGATCCGATGTTGATTTTCTTCAGCTCCGGTACATCCGGCAATCCGAAGCTTGTCTTGCACAGCTATCAGTATCCGCTTGGACATTATGTGACCGCGCGTTACTGGCAGAATGCCGATCCCAACGGTCTGCACTTTACAATTTCAGATACGGGCTGGGGCAAGGCGCT
>JAZSPM010000105.1:0-6033 GCA_045537455.1 Candidatus Ornithomonoglobus sp.
TAACTATATTTGTATTTCCAATATCTACTGCTAAAATCATAATATCACATCCTTTTTAATCTAATCCTCTGCTATTTTGGTGGAGTATTAACGCTCATTCTAAGAGCAATTATATATTGTTCACTAAATTTGCGTACTTCGGCACCGCCTTTGGCGACAAGCCTCGTCCGAAAAAATTTAGTTCTCAATACATAAAAGCTCTTATCATTCGCTGCCTATGAACAGACATAAGAAGCAAGTTATCCAAAAGCTTTGAAAATTACGTTTAGAAAATTTTTCATGCAACGTAATGTCAAAATTTTCGAGTAATTTGAAATGCTTTTGAGGAACTTGCAAATATCGGTTTTCTCTGTGTGATAAAGATAGAAAGCATATCATATTATATGCCAATCTTTGGCACACCTTACGTGCCAAAAAGACAGATTGTCATATGAATATGACACGCTTTATATCTTTATTCCATATCACACAATTTTCCATGTTTTTCGTAGTGCGTAACTCTGACAATTTTATTATCTTCATTAACAAACACAACTGTAGGAGGATTTTTACCTGCTTCCTCAGGTGTTACATCTGCATACGCCATGATAATAACCTTATCACCCGGCTTTACAAGTCTTGCTGCTGCACCGTTCAGACATATTATTCCACTGCCTCTTTCACCTGCAATAGTGTAAGTTTCAAGACGGTTTCCGTTATTAATGTCCACCACCTGAACCTTTTCATATTCAATTATACCCGATTTTTCCAAAAGCTCTTCATCTATAGTTATACTTCCGACGTAATCAAGCTCTGACTGCGTAACTGTAGCACGGTGTATTTTTGATTTTAAAACTGAAATTGTCATTTTGATTACCTCCTATACTCTTTTTTAAAAGAATATGAAAACAATTCAAATTACTCAAAAATTTCGATATTACGTTGCATACGAAATTTTTGAAATGTAATTTTCAATGTTTTCATATTCTTTACATTTTTTATAAAATCTAATAAAATTGATTTAGATTGCTGCTTTGCAGTGAGTGGTGCCGTATATAAATACTGCCCCGAACGAAAAGCAGTAAGATAAACAATTTTATTAGATTTTAAATGAAAAGTTATCTATTAATCTTGTCTTCCCTATATATACTGCCATTGCACATAAAATCGGCTTTTCAATTTTATCCACAGGCTTTATTGTCATTGAATCAACTATTTTTACATAATCAATTTTTGCAAGCGGCTCTGTTTCTATATTCTTTTTCATTGCATCAAGGATTTTTTCAACATCTCTTTCGCCGTTTTCTATCATTTCCTTACCCATAAAAATCGTCTTTGATAAAATCAAAGCGGCTTTTCTTTCCTCAGGTGAAAGATAAGTATTTCTTGATGATTTTGCAAGTCCGTCATTTTCTCTTACAATCGGACAGCCTATTACATTTATATCCATGTTTAAATCATGAACCATGTGCTTTATTATTGCCAGCTGCTGTGCATCCTTTTCACCGAAATATGCATTGTCGGGAGTTACTATATTAAACAGCTTTGACACAACAGTACATACACCTCTGAAATGAATAGGACGTGAAATTCCGCATAAATCCTCAGTCAGCACACTCATATCAACATAGCTTGAAAATCCTTCATCATACATTTCATCAGGCTCAGGATTAAAAATCAAGTCAGCTCCATGTGAATCGCATATGATGCTGTCATGCTCTATATCTCTTGGATAGCTTGCCAGATCCTCATTCGGTGCAAACTGCATCGGATTTACAAAAATTGAAACTACAGTCTTGTCGCAATCTCTTACAGACGCATCAATCAGACTTGCATGACCTTCATGAAGATATCCCATAGTCGGAACAAATCCAACCTTTAAACCAAGCATTTTCCACTGATTTACTGTTTCCCTTACTTCTTTTATTGTTTTTACGAGTTTCATATTTATTCTTCTTTCTATTCATCATTTATTATGAATTGTATCAGGCTGAAAGAAAATCGTTCAGATTACTGCTTGAAAGAACGACGACGTATTCTTATACTTCAAGTTCTTGAAAGCTGTGATATGGGCGATTTTATTCAGACTGATTATTCTGCTATAGGTATTTTTTCCATAAATTCATGGAATTTATAATCCTTTAATACAAAATCATTTCTGTCAAATTTATAAAAATCATCACGCTTTGTAATTTCAAAAGTCGGTGCATCATACGGCGTGTTTGAAATTATCTTCTTTATTATCGGAATGTGTCTGTCATAAATATGAGCATCTGCGATTACATGAACAAGCTCACCAACCTCAAAGCCCGAAACCATCGCAAACATATGCACAAGTGCCGCATACTGACACACATTCCAGTTATTTGCCGCAAGCATATCCTGTGAACGCTGATTAAGTATGGCATTCAGCTTATTTCCCGTTACGTTAAAGGTCATGCTGTAGGCACACGGATACAGATTCATTTCTGATAAATCCTGATGCACATAAATATTAGACATTATACGTCTTGAAGCACTGTTATGCTTTAGGTCATATAAAATTCTGTCAACCTGGTCAAACTCACCCTCTTTATATTTGTGCTTTACTCCAAGCTGATATCCGTAAGCTTTTCCGATTGAACCGTTTTCATCAGCCCACTGATCCCAGATGTGACTGTGCAGATCATTTATATTATTTGATTTTTTCTGCCAAATCCACAAAATTTCATCAACTGCGGATTTTAAATATGTACGGCGGAGTGTGAGAATAGGAAACTCCTTTGATAAGTCATAGCGGTTTACTATCCCGAAACGCTTTACTGTATGTGCAGGCGTTCCGTCCTCCCATTTAGGACGTACATCAAGTCCCTCATCTGAAAAACCTTGTTCAATTATTTCAGTACAGTTTTTTATAAAAATTTCATCTGCTATACTCATAAAAACTCTCCTTACAATAATTTATATCTTATATCCTCGCCGTAAAAATTACAGATTATAAAATTCTCCATAATTCTTGACATAAATCTCATTGAATATGTTTTTCCTATTTCCTTTAAATCAAGATTTGTATTGATAATAAACTTCTTTCCCTTTGATATTCTTTCATCAAATACATCAAAAAGCACAGAATCATTAATCTTATTATCAGCCTCAGAGCCGAGGTCATCAATTATTAATAAATCACATTCGTAAAGATTATCTATAGCACTTCTGTCCTTTAATCTGCCGAACTTGTAATCCTCAAACATAGTAAACAGCTTTGAAGCCCTTACATAAACAACAGTCTTTCCTGCTTCTATAAGCTCCTTTGCGGCAGAACATGATAAAAATGTTTTACCTAAGCCCGTTGTTCCGTAAAAGAATAAGCTTTTATCTGTTGTATCAAACTCATCACAGAAATTCTTTGTTCGGTTATAGATTCTTATTATATTTTCAAACGGTGAATCGTTATACTTTCCCTTTTCCTTTGAATAATAATCAAATTTAAAATTATCAAAGTTATTTTTCTTCATAAGCTCGCCTATATTTGATGAGCTGTATGCATCATTTATAAGACTTTGCTTTAGGCAGACGCACATTTTCCCGTCAGGAGTATATCCCGTATCTGAGCAGGCGTCACATTCATATTCATATTTTTTAAAATCCTCAGGGATATTATTTTCCTTTAATAATTCCTTTTTTTCATTTTCAAGAAGTTTGAGATTTTCTTCCATCTCACTGTTATATTTTTCATGATTATGAGGGTCACGCAGAATATTTTGAACATTCTGCATACCAAAAACGTTTATTTCCTTGTCAATCTCACGTACACGAGGAACAAGGTTATAAACCTTCTCGATATTTTCACGGCGTTTACGTGCCGCATTTTCACGCTTTTCTTCGTATTTTATAAAAATTTCTTCTGCACTCATTTTTTTTCACTTCCTTTTATTACCTCATAATCTCTAAAATTTCATCTTTCTTCTTTAAAATTTCATCAAAACGCCTTATATATTCAAGCGGGTCCTTGAAATTAAAAATTCTTTCAATCCTGTCGTCCATAACAAGCTTTGTAGAACCGCCCCCGCCAAGAGCGATTATCGTCTGTTTTTCTTCCATGATGTTAATATTATAAGCACTCATTTTTCCTTTTTTCGCATAACCCACATTTTCAAGATTACCCGAAATATTCTTCTGACGGTACATATAATACGGCTCTCTGCCTGTTTCCTTCATACGCTTTTGTGTATATGAAAGCATTTTGTTCATTTCATCAGCTTCTGTCAGACGGTTCTGTGTAAATCTCAGATTCGCCGCACGCTTAACGCACATCGAATGAACTGTTATATTTTCAGGATTAAGCTCAATAATTCTGTCAAGACTGTTTTTGAACATCTCGCAGTCCTCACCGGGCAAGCCTGCAATCAAGTCCATGTTTATATTATCAAATCCAAGCTCACGTGCCATATTAAAGCACTCAACAATCATCTTGTCATCATGCTTTCTGCGGACTTTTTTCAATGTTTCGTTATTCATCGTCTGCGGATTTATACTTATTCTGTCCACTCCTCCCTCCATTGCGGCAATGAGCTTTTCACGTGTTATTGTATCAACACGTCCTGCTTCAAGAGTAAATTCCTTTATTTTATCAAAATCAAAATATCTGTGCAGACGTTCAAATATCATTTTCAACTGCTGTGCGGATAAAGTAGTCGGAGTTCCTCCGCCTATATAAATATTTTCAACATATGAACCCATTTTTTCTATGACTTCAGCAGTCTTGTCAATTTCAAGCAGAAGCTTCTCAACAAACTCGTCCATATATTTTCCGCTTACACTTATATCCGTTGACACAAACGAACAGTATAAACAGCGTGTAGGACAAAACGGAATACCTATGTAAATGCTTACGCTGTTATCACCAATCTGAGAAAGTATATCTTTTTCATTTTCCGCAACAGTCATGGCAAGCTCTGATTTTTCGTCACTTACTTCATAGACAGTACGCAGAATTTCCCTTGTCTGCTCATCATTATATCCACTTTCTTTAAGCTCACGGACATTCTTTGCAGGACGTATTCCGCACATAACGCCCCACGGCAGATTTATTTTTCTTATCTGTGAAGCACACGCACAAAATGATTTTGTACATGAGCAGATAAACACTTTTTTTATAAGCTTTTCAGATTTACCGGATATGTTAAAATCAAAATAATGGTCGTCAAAAAAAGCTTTTCCTTCAAAGTTTATCTGTGTGTAGACGTTTATTTTTCCGTTTTCATATTTAAAATCAGAATAAACGGCAACGTCCTCATCCTCACCGAAAAACAATCCTGCAAAAAGCTTTAATTCATATTCACATTCATATCCGTTCTGAACTACAAGCATTATTTTATTTCCTTTTAATTATTGTTTTTATACGGGCTGTCGAGGACGCCAGCCCCTACGATATGATTTATATTTGTAGGGGACGGTCTCCCGGACGTCTCGTTTTTATTTCTCAGGCACAAACATATTAAACTGCTTTTCATACCCGATAGTAGTTTCACGTCCGTGACCGGGATAAACAGCCATCTCATCGTCAAGTGTGTAAAGCTTTTCTCTTATTGATTTAACAAGAGTCACTTCATTACCTGTCGGTAAGTCCCATCTTCCGCAGTTACGCAGAAAAAGTGTATCTCCCGCAAAAATTTTATTTTCGATAATATAGCATACACTGCAATTAGTATGACCGGGAGTATATATACACTTTATTTTCATACTATCAGCATCAAACACTTCACCGTCAGCAAGAATAATTTCAGGATTTTTAGGTGACAGCTCATATCCAAGTCCGAAAATTGATAAATTCATTCTCGGATTTACAACATTTACAGCACAGTTATCACCGCATACAAGCTTTGCAAGTGTTCTTTCACGAAGCTTTTCAAGAAATTCTATATGGTCATAATGACAGTGAGTAAGCAATATATATTTAATTTCGATATTGTTTTCCTTTGCAAAGTCTGCAATTTCAATATCACTGTTTCCCGGGTCAATCACAACACCCGTACCATTTTCATAAATTAAATATGTGTTTTCATCATTATGGTA
>JAZSPM010000029.1:0-26454 GCA_045537455.1 Candidatus Ornithomonoglobus sp.
GCGAATGATAAGAGCTTTTATGTATTGAGAACTAAATTTTTTCGGACGAGGTATGTCGCCAAAGGCGGTGCCGAAGTACGCAAATTTAGTGAACAATATATAATTGCTCTTAGAATGAGCGTTAATGCTCCACCAAAAAGAGCAGAGGTTGTAGCATAGCAAACTGTAAGTTTGCGTAGCGTTGCAAAGGCAGCGTTTGAGCCTCCTAACACAGCTAAACAATAATTTTATGATAATATATATATTCAATTTATAATAAAAAAAGACTTGATATTTTTTTCAAGTCTTTTATTCTAAGTTTATTGCAATCTGTCCCATATATACAGGAACGTCAAATGACAATACCGCTTCAGGGAATGACTGGAATATCTTTTCTATACTGATTGCCTGCTTAACAGCCCATCCGATATCTGTTGCATACTGATGCTCTCCCGGTGTCTCAGGATTCCAAAGCATCTTATATAAAGTATTTTGTCTTGAAGCCTCCGCATTTATATACCACTTGCTTATCCATTCAGCACCGCCCTTTATTGCCGCTTCAGGTGATGTCCAGCCATTGGCATAAGCACGCTGTGAGCCTGAATATTCAGCACTGTCGTCATACGCCCCGATACCAAACATATTATAAACCATCGTTCCGTTTACTTCAATACCGTTTGCAAGAGTTGTGCTTCCGTTACCTGTTTCAAGACATGCATGAGCTACAAGATAAACCTCACTTATATTATTTGCCTTTGCCGCATCAACAAATGCCTGACCTTTCCCCTCAAGAATACCTCTGCCTTCAAGGAATTTATCAAGCTCTTCTGCACTTACCCCATTTGAGCTTGACAAATCAAGGAACTGATACTTATATGCACCGGCATAATAGCTTGCAGGATTCATATACTCCTCTGTTTCCTCTCTTGATGCACCAACTAAGCCACCGTCACGCCAGATTTTAGGCGGAGGCGACAGACTCATCTGCAAATCTACAATTTCATGAAGTGCTATATCATAGCTTGTATATGCAACTCCGTCATCCACTACAGATACTCCTGCATTCAAATAAGTGTTACCGAGAATATCTGTAGGCATTTCATGATTTGACGTTATCTTATTTGTTAAATCAAGAGCGTGAGCACCTGTTGATGCATCAACTCTTAAATCCATTGTATCTGTTTTTCCGTTTGAGGATTTTAATATTATCGTTGTTGTGCCCTCTGCAAGTGCTTTTATTTTTCCTGTTTTGGAAACCTGTGCAACATTAGGGTCGGTACTTGACCACGACACAGTTTTCTTTTTTGCATTTGACGGATACACTGCCGGAATCATATTCATGCTCTCGCCTACCGCCATTATTCCGCTTCCCTTATTTTGAATCGCAACAGATTCAACATCTATCGTTTTATCCACCACATTCACAAACGCAGTAGCGGTAAATCCGCCATCCTTTGATTTTGCCGTAATAACTGCCATTCCGTTTCCGACAGGCTTCAAGGTTCCATTTTCATCTATTTTTGCTACTTTTACATCGCTTGACTCCCACAATATATCTTTGTTCGTTGCATCATGCGGATATACTGTCGCATCAAGACTCTGCCATGCATCGTTTTTGTTCATGGTTATTGATGTTTTCGTCATCATAATACCTGAAACAGGCTTAATAACTTCGAGCAAGGCACTTTCCGTATATCCTGAGCTTACAAGCTTTGCCGTGATTCTCACATTCCCCGGTCGGTATGCTGTTATAAGACCGTTTTCATCAACCGTTGCTATGCTTTCATCTGATGTGTTGTATTCAACACGCCTGTCCTCAAGCGTAAGAGGAAAATACTGCAAAAACATCTGTATCTGTGCAGTCTCTCCATTAAGACGAAGCTTTGTTCTTCTCCATCCGAGCTTTATTGAGCCTTCCGGTGACTGATTAAATCCCGTATAATGATAAAACAAGGACGGATAAGTTGTATGTCTCACAAGCTGAGTTCTGCGTTCTCCGTCGTTGTTTGTTAATCGGCTTATTAACATGAACACCAAAATAAACGCTGTACACACGCACAGCGCCACACTGATAACAGTCTGAGGATTTTTTAAATTTTCTTTATTTAATTTTATAGGTAAAGACATATAAAATCAATCCTTTTCTGAATTTGGTTACATCTTATTTTAGCTTTTATCGGGCATTTTGTCAATAACAAATACGTATTATTTATAAATTATTTACTTTTAAATAGCAAAAGAGATTGCACAATGCAATCTCTTCTGATGCTTTATTTTACAATAAGGCTTTCTCCTGTCATTTCTGCAGGCTGTGCCATATCCATCAAATCAAGCATTGTCGGGCATAGGTCGCAAAGTCTTCCGTCCTTTACCTTAACATCGCCTGCACCTACAACAATCATAGGAACAGGATTTGTTGTATGTGCTGTAAATATAGCCTTTGTTTCAGGGTCAACAAGACAGTCCGCATTACCGTGGTCTGCTGTTATAATTGCCTTACCGCCTTTTGCAAGAATAGCTTCAACAGTTCTTCCTACACACTCATCAACTGCCTCAACCGCTTCAACAGCGGCATCAAATATACCCGTATGTCCTACCATGTCACAGTTTGCATAGTTCAGTATTATAACATCGAATTTATCTGAATTTATAGCCTCAACTACTGCGTCTGTTACTTCATATGCACTCATTTCAGGCTTCATATCAAAGGTTTCAACGTCAGGTGACTTAATCAATATTCTTTCCTCGCCCGGGAACTGCTTTTCCTCACCGCCGTTAAAGAAGAATGTAACGTGAGCGTATTTCTGTGTTTCTGCAATTCTAAGCTGTGTAAGTCCCTTTTCTGAAAGATATTCGCCAAAAGTCATTGTTAATTGCTCAGGTGGATATGCAACTGTTACGTTAGGCATTTCAGCATCATACTGAGCCATACATACATAATGAAGCTTCTGATATCCGCTCTTTCTGTTAAACCCTGAAAACTCAGGATCAACAAATGCTCTTGTAATCTGTCTTGCACGGTCAGGACGGAAGTTGAAGCAGATAACGCTGTCGCCTTCCTTAATCATGCCGTTCTTATCAAGAACTGTCGGGATAACAAATTCATCTGTAACATCGTTTGCATATGAGTTCTTAATAGCCTGAACAGGGTCAGTTTCCTGAATACCCTCTCCAAGAACCATTGCATCGTATGCCTTTTCAACTCTATCCCACGCATTGTCTCTGTCCATCGCATAGAAACGTCCCATAACTGTTGCGATGCTTCCTGCACCGATTTTCTTTATTTCATCAGCTAAAGCCTGCATAAAGTCTGCACCCGATGTAGGCGGAACGTCACGTCCGTCAAGGAAGCAGTGTACATATATCTTGTCAAGCCCCTGCTTCTTTGCCATTTCTATAATACCATAAAGATGCTCGTTATGTGAATGAACACCGCCATCTGAAAGCAAGCCTATAAGGTGAAGTGCACTGTCATTCTTTTTGCAGTTATCCATTGCACCTAAAAGCGCTTTATTGCTTTCAAGAACACCGTCTTTTATATCCTTTGAAATCTTAACAAGCATCTGATATACAACTCTGCCGGCACCGATATTTGTATGTCCAACCTCACTGTTACCCATCTGTCCGTCAGGTAAGCCTACATCAAGACCGCTTGCTGAAAGCTGTGAATTAGGGCATTGTGCAAAGTATTTATCAAGATTAGGTGTCTTTGCCGCAGTAATTGCGTTACCCTCTGTTGTTTTGTTTAAACCGTAACCATCCATGATGATTAAAGCGATTGGTGATTTTGCCATTATATTTTTTCCTTTCATATTTAAAATCAGTCCTACGGAAAGCTCCTCAGACAATAATCATAATTATCTCATACGTATCTTCTTCTGTCTCTTTCAGAATAAACTCTCCCCGATAAAACAGTAAATCATACACCGCTTCTCCGTCAACAGCACTGCACACTATTTTTTTCGGGAGATTAATATATTCATTTCCAAGTCGTGTTGCATAATTTACTTCAAGCTCTACATATCCTTTTTTTACAGCCGCTCCGCTTCTGTGCGTTCCTGTAATCATTCCGCTTACAAAATATGCATTATGGTATTTTATCATAGGACTCAGATAATCTGTCCCTCTGCCATGCATTATATACGGAACATATCCTCCTGTAAACGGCGAAATGATATACTCAATCATAGGAGTATCAAGAGCTGTTGCAATTATATATGCAAGCTCACCCCTTGTAACATACTCCGTATTTGCTGTATCAATTCTGTTTATAAGGTCAAGCTCTCTTGCATAGTACATATATCCTTTTGGATAACCGCCGTATTCTTCGGTGAACAGCTCATAGCCCAAAGCACGTATTACAAGTGTACACGCCTGTTCAAGAGTGATTTTGTCATCAGGGTTATAGTGTCCTTCACCGTCGCCCTGAATATAACCAATATCACAAGCCTCCTGTATATATCCCGAAGCCCAATGAGAGTCCGGAACATCATCAAATTCCGTTTCCATCTGCGGATATTCCGCATCATACGCAAATGCTTCCATCAAAAGCTTTGCCGCTTCCGACCTCTTTACGGTATCGTCAGGATTAAAGTTTGAATTTTCGTCTCCATCTGCAATTCCGAGTGACTGAAGAATTAATATTTCTCTTTCAAATTCATATCCCTTAATGTCTTTTAAGCCTTGGGCAGAAGCCGAAGCCCCAAAAAGTATAGTAAGAGAAATTAAAAATAACAATTTTTTCATATTAATAAATTAACAGAGGATTGCCAAGCGGCAATCCTCATAGTCGTTTACTTATTTTGCCGCATCTACAATTACAGCAAAGTCTGCTGATTTAAGTGAAGCACCGCCGATAAGACCACCGTCGATGTTCTCCTTTGCAAGCAAGCCCGCACAGTTGCCGGCATTCATTGAACCGCCGTACTGAATTGTGATTTCCTTAGCTGTTGCATCATCATAAAGAGCTGCAAGAACCTTTCTGATTGCTCCGCAAACCTCTTCAGCCTGATCGTCAGTAGCAGTTTTACCTGTACCGATTGCCCAGATTGGCTCATATGCAACTACAACCTTCTTAGCGTCGTCTGCACTGATGTTTGCAAATGCCTTCTTAATCTGGATTGTTATTAAATCCATTGTGATTCCTGCTTCTCTCTGCTCTAATGATTCACCGCAGCATACGATAGGAATAAGACCTTTTTCAAGAGCCTTCTTTGTCTTTAAGTTTACAGTCTCATCTGTTTCGTTGTTATATTCACGTCTCTCGCTGTGACCAATTATAACATACTGAACACCAAGGTCAACAAGCATATCAGCACTTACTTCACCTGTAAATGCACCCTTGTCCTCAAAGTGAAGGTTTTCTGCACCAATCTTAACCTGTGTACCCTTTGCTGCTTCTACAGCAGGAGCAAGACACACATAAGGAGTACAGCAAACAACCTCACACTTAGCATTCTTTGTTGCTTCTACAACTTCCTTAACATAATCATATGTTTCTGAAGGAAGCTTGTTCATTTTCCAGTTACCTGCAATTATATATTTTCCCATTTTTTGTTTCTCCTTTTATTATTTATCATTACTAAGATAACATAAATTTTTCGCAGATTGCCGTCAAGACGATGAGGTGCTGTATTGGCATACTGCCCTCGGCGTTTTGATGGTGAGATGCGGGAAATTTATTTATCGTTAAGAGCTGCGATTCCAGGAAGCTCCTTACCCTCAAGGAATTCCATTGAAGCACCGCCGCCTGTTGAGATGTGGCTCATCTTGTCGCCAAGACCTGCCTGGTTAACAGCAGCAACACTGTCGCCGCCGCCGATGATTGTTGTAGCATCTATATTAGCAAGAACCTGAGCTATAGCGTTTGTACCCTTTGCAAAGTTAGGCATTTCGAATACACCCATAGGACCGTTCCATACAACTGTCTTTGCTGACTTCAATACCTCTGTGAATGCTGCAACTGACTTAGGACCGATGTCAAGACCCATCCAACCGTCTTCAATGCTACCTTCAACAACCTTTGATTCTGCATCGTTGTCAAATTCCTTTGCAACTACTGTATCAACAGGAAGAACAAGCTTGTCTCCTGCCTTTTCAATCATCTTCTTTGCGTAGTCGATGAAATCAGGCTCAAGAAGTGATGTTCCTGTTGTCTGACCTAAAGCTGCCTTGAATGTATATGCCATACCGCCGCCGATAATCAGCTTGTCTACCTTGTCAAGAAGATTTTCTATAACTGAAATCTTTGATGAAACCTTCGAACCGCCAAGAACTGCTACAAGAGGTCTTACAGGGTCGTTTACTGCATTGCCCAGGAACTCAATTTCCTTCTGGATAAGGTAACCTGCTACAGCCGGCTTTAATATCTCTGATACACCTACGTTTGAGCAGTGTGCTCTGTGAGCTGTACCGAATGCATCGTTTACGAATACGTCTGCAAGTGAAGCAAGCTCCTCTGAAAATTCCTTAACGTTCTTTGTTTCTTCTTTTCTGTAACGTGTGTTCTGAAGAAGAACTACATCACCGTCGTTCATAGCTACTACTGCTGCCTTTGCATTGTCGCCTACTACGTTATCGTCAGCCGCAAAAACTACCTCTTTGCCAAGCTTTTCTGATAAGCTCTTTGCAACAGGTGCAAGTGAAAGTGACGGAACAGCCTCACCCTTAGGCTTACCCATGTGTGAGCAAAGAATAACCTTTGCACCGTTTTCCATAAGATACTTTATTGTAGGAAGTGCTCCTACGATACGGTTTTCATCTGTGATATTGCCCTCTGCATCAAGAGGTACGTTAAAATCACATCTTACAAGAACCTTCTTGCCCTTTACTTCAATGTCCTCAACAGTTACTTTGTTGTACATCATAATAAAAAATCTCCTTTGCTTTATATTACGTCAGGCGGTTTTGGAAATCGTCTGATTATATACTACTGCTTTCACAGTCTTCTCTAATTATATATTATACCTAAAATTTATTAATTTTTCAATAGTAATCTGAAAATTTGTTAAAAATATGCCAATTTTATTTATATATATCATATAATTCTACTCTTTTTTGTTATTTTTGACTTTATGTACAAAAAATTTTTACTGCATACACCGCCACAATCACAGAAATCGCATCACACAGCAAAGCTATCAGCAAAATTTTAGCCGTTGATTTTACTCTTGTTTTTGCAAAATATACCGATATACAATAAAACGTCGTTTCCGTAGCACCCATAATTACCGAAGCAATACGCCCTGCAAAGCTGTCTGCTCCTTCCGTTTTTAAAATATCAGACAATAGCCCAAGCGAGCCCCCGCCCGAAACAGGACGCAGAAGTGCTATCGGCAAAACCTCTGACGGTATTCCAAGCTGTTGCGTCAGAGGAGTGGCAAACGAAGCAAGCAGTTCCATAGCTCCCGATACCCTGAGCATTGAAGCCGCCGTCATTACTCCAAGCAGCGGCGGAAAGATTGTTTTTAAAAGCATAAGCCCCTCCGAAGCACCGTTTAAAAATGCGTCGTATGTATTCTTATGCCTTGCCTGAGATGTAAGAATTATAACAGTAATCATAAGCGGTAAAATATATTTCATTGTAAATTCCTCCCTATATTATTTTTATGTTACACATCTTGAAAAATTCAGGGTATTATGATATACTTTGTGTAACTGTACGAAAGGAGGTATGCATTTTGGTATTTTCAAGCTTAATATTTTTATGTCTGTTTTTGCCTGCATTTCTGGCTGTATACAACATATCAAAAAACACAGCCTACAGAAATATAGTTCTTGTTTTGTTTTCGCTTGTTTTCTATGCATGGGGCGAACCGATATGGGTTATTCTGCTCATTTTCAGTGCCGCTATAGATTACATAAACGGTCTTATAATAGATAAATATTACGCTACAAACAAGGCACGTCTTGCACTTGTTTCATCACTAATACTTAATCTCGGACTGCTTGCTGTCTTTAAATACTCAGGCTTTATAGCAGAAAGTCTGAATGCCATTTTGCCATTTAAGCTTCCGATACCAAAGCTTTCACTCCCTATCGGAATATCATTTTACACCTTTCAGACTTTATCTTACACCATAGACGTATACAGAGGAAAAACCCATGTTCAGCGTTCATTTATGCGTTTTCTTGCATATGTTTCAATGTTCCCTCAGCTTGTAGCCGGACCTATTGTAAGATATACCGATATTTCACGTAAGCTACACCGTAGAAAAGTAACATCAGAGAATTTTGCCGCCGGAGCAAAACGCTTTACGGCAGGTCTGTGTAAAAAGGTTTTGCTTGCAAATAATGCAGGAAATACCGCACAAATGCTTCTTACCACATCTATCCCGACCACAGCCTCGTCATGGCTTGGAATTATCATGTATACATTTCAGATTTACTTTGACTTTTCAGGCTATTCGGACATGGCAATCGGAATAGGCAAAATGATTGGCTTTAAATTTGCAGAAAACTTTGATTATCCGTATATCTCAAAAAACATTACGGATTTCTGGAGAAGATGGCATATTTCACTCAGCTCATTCTTTAGAGACTATGTTTATATTCCGCTTGGCGGAGCAAGACTGAACCCGATACGTAATATTATTTTTGTATGGCTGTTAACAGGGCTTTGGCACGGAGCAAGCTGGAATTTTATAGTTTGGGGCTTGTTTTACGGAATACTTTTAGTCTTTGAAAAATTCCCGTTAAAAAAGCTTATAAACAAGCTTCCGTCACCGTTTTGCTATATATATACAATGTTTTTTGTTGTAATGGGTTGGGGAATTTTCTATTTTACAGATTTAGCGGAGCTTTGGGCGTTTTTGCGTCATGCTTTTGGGTTCGGCTGTGATTTGTATGACCTCACAACCGCATCAGCATTGTACTCAAATCTATGGCTTATAATTATTTGCATAGCCGCTTCAACACCGATTCCAAAGGTTATGTTCAGACATTTCTGTAAAAAATCAACAGTTATCGCTAATATTGCCGAGCCGCTTGTCATGATTATCGGCTTTGCACTTAGCTTTTTAATGCTTATAGGTCAGACTTATAATCCATTTCTATATTTCAGATTCTAAGAAGGTGAGAAAATGAAAAATAAAATTATAATTATTTCATTTATACTACTGCTGCTTACATCAACAGCATTGTTTATCATGCCTTCTGATACAGAGAGCTTTAAAACCGAAAACAGAGCGAAGTCCGAAATGCCGGTACTGTCAAAGGACAATTATTTTTCAGGTGAATTTGCGGCTGATTTTGAAAGCTATGTAAATGACAGCATGGCTTTCCGCTCATCAATGACCACCGCAAGCCGGATGATAAGTGAATATAAAGGTATAGCTCCGCCTGACGGCAGAGTTATATATACAAACAAGGATATAGGAACTGAGACAATAAAAAAAGCGTGTCTGCTTATTGCTGACGGCAAGATGATGGAGGTATTTTCCAAAAACTCAGAAGCAGAGAAAAAATACGCTGAGGCAATAAACAAAATAGCATCAAATATAAGCGAAAAGATTAATATATATTCGATGCTTGTACCGACACAGCTTGAATTCAGTGAAAAGGTTTTCAGCAATATTCAGCCAAGTCAAAAAAAGACGATTGATGAAATCAATTCAATGTTCATTCCGCGTATCAAGCCTGTAGACGTTTATTCCGTACTTCAGAATCACACAGATGAGTATATTTATTTCCGTACTGACCACCACTGGACAATGCTCGGTTCATACTACGGTTACAGTGCGTTTATGAAAGCACAGGACAAAGCTCCTGCGGCGATTGTAAATTTCAAGAAGCACAGCATCGAGGGAATGCTCGGCTACCTTTACGAAAAATACCCAAATGACGAAATCGAAGCCGATACTCTTGAATGGTTTGATACTCAGACACCAAATGACCTAACCCTTACAATGCAGAGTATTGATAAAAACGGAAACCCAAAAAGCTATACTTCACCCATGTTTGACAAGGATAGAAAAAATTTTAGCTTTTTCTTCTCCTCAGACCATCCGTATACACACATCAAAAACAAAAAAATCCTTAACCCAAGAACACTTCTTGTAGTCAAGGATTCATATGCAAGTAATTTTGTACCGTGGTGTGTGAACAATTATTCTGATATAATAATGGTTGACCCACGTAATTACAAGGGAAATCTGCGTGATGTGTTTAACCAGAACAAAATTGATGATGTTCTGATTCTGAATTATATTTTTACAACCTCGTTTGAGGACTACTGTAACCTGATGGTAAATATGTTCAGATAAACTTTGCACCCTGATAAGTGTTACGCCGTAACAGCTCTTTATCAATTTCATTCAGCACAACAAATTTTTTCAGACTCCACAGCGGGCCTATCAATGAATCACGTCCGCCGTCTCCCGTAAGACGCTGTATAACGGTTTCTTCACTGAACACCTCAAGTTGACTGACTATTATATCAACATAATCTTCAAGCGACAGCAACTCAAAGCCGCCCTGTTCATACTCGGCGGCTATTTTTGTATCCTTTAAAATATGCAGAAGATGAAGCTTTACACAATGCGGTTTTAATTTTGCTACAGTTTCTGCATTTTCAATCATCATTTCTTTTGTTTCGCCCGGTAATCCGTCAATAAGATGAACACATATATTTATTCCCTGCTCTTTTAGTCTGTTATATCCGTCAAGAAATTCAGCATACGTATGGCATCGGTTTATTCTCTCGCCTGTTTTGTCAAAAATACTTTGCAGACCAAGCTCAACAATAAGATACGTTCTTTTATTAAGCTCGGACAAATATTCAACAACCTCATCCGTAAGGCAGTCTGCACGTGTTGCAATGCTTAGTCCCACAACGTTTTCCTGCTCAAGCACCGGTTCAAACTTTTCTTTTAAAACCGAAACAGGTGCATATGTATTTGTGTTCGCCTGAAAATACGGAATATACAAAGCATCAGGCCATTTCTGATGCATACGCTCCTTTACCTCGCAAAACTGTTCAAGAATACTTTTTTGAGCGTCTCCGGCAAAATCACCGCTTCCCATGGAGGAACAATACGTACAGCCGCCAAAGCCTTTTGTTCCATCAATATTCGGGCATGTAAAGCCCCCGTTCAGTGCAACCTTAAAAACCTTTTTCCCGAACTTATGCCTTAGGTGATAATTCCACGTATGATAACGTTTGTTATCATCTGAATATTTAAAACTGTTTTTCATTTATTTCTCCTTATTAAGATAAATTATTGTTTAATCTTAAAGCTTCTTATATATTCTTTTGTTTCTTTTGAAATCCTGTTACTTTCAATCACTTTTTGAATTGCCTTATTATGCGTCCATATATCAAGACGTTTTTCAGTTATGTACGGCAATGTAGCATCATACTGCTTTGCAAGTGCCGTTGCAAAGTACCATGCAATCATCATATTTACATAATATTCATCAGACCTTACAGCCGCCACGGCTTCAAGGTATTCTGTTTTGAACTCATCGTCAAGATAAAGACTCAGCAATAGTCCGATTGCATATCTTACAGTATACGGTTTTTCTGATTTTATCCATTCATATATTTTTACAATAAGCTTATCAGTGTTCTTTTTAAATACCTTAGGCAAAAACATATCACACGTTGCCCAGTTATCAATATACGGCAAAAACCGTTCTGTTTCTTCTATCGCTGTATCATAATCCTTAATCTGCTCCAAAACAAATGCATGAACATTATTTTCCTCATAATACTTATGAGGAAGCTGTTTTATAAAAGCCTTGCTTTCATCTGTCTTTGCAAACTCTTTTGCAAATTTACGAAGCTGCGGTACTCTTACTCCGATTACCGCATCATACGAAACCGTCGGCATAAGCTTAGAGTGAAAATCCCTGTATTTTAAATCCTGCATTTCAAACAGTTTTTTCTGTAAGTCTGTCATAAAAATCAATCCTTTTTTATTAAATTATACTACAGCACATTAAGCTTTGTCAAGACTTATCCCTATCCCGTATAAATACATTCACAAGAATAATCCCCGCCGCTAAAGCAATAAAAGAAGCACACCATATCGGCACAATAACGTCATACGGAGATACTGCCCCTGCCGCTGCTCGTAACGCTATGACGGTCGTCGGAAACAGTGTTATTGAAGATGTGTTCAATATGGCAAACATAGCCATATTTCGTGAAAGCTTCTCCGGCTTCGGATTTTCATCATCAAGCTCACACATTGCTTTTATGCCCATAGGAGTTGCCGCATTACCCATTCCAAGCAGATTGGCACTTAAATTTACTGTCATATGCTCTTTTGATTTTTCTCCTGCATTCCGAAATAGTCTGTTAATTACAGGCGAAAATAATTTCTGTGCTGTTTTAAGAATCCCCGCTTCTTCTCCGACCTTCAATATTCCTGTCCAAAAACACATCACCCCTGCAAATGAAAGTAACGTAAAAATACTTTCCTTTGCACCAGAAAGCATTGCATCAGCAGTCTCTTGCATTCTTCCTGTAAAAAAAGCACATACAAACGACACAAGCATCATAAAGCACCATGCATAGTTCATTTTCTCCCACCTCCAATAAATAATATTATTCATTTATAACCAATATAACAAAAACAGCAGAAACCTTTCGTTTCTGCTGTTTTAAAATTAATCCTCTATTGCTGCTTTTCTCTCATTAATTTTTTTGATGATTTCAGGATCAAACTTAAACTTTCTGTCGTAAGTCATAAGTCCGTTAACCTCCTGCTCAACATCGTAAAGCTGTGTATAACAGAATCCAAGCATATACGGATTATCAAGAAGTATATCCGTAAGTCTCTTGTATCTATCAAGGAACTCTTCCTCTGTCTTAGGAGCGTTACCGTATCCCCAGCCTTCTTCACCTTCTGCCCATCTGATACCGCCGTATTCACTTACAAATGTCGGACCACCTTTATATTCCTGGAAGCATCTTTGAGATGGGTTTCTATATACCTGATCCTCTATAATTCCTTCATTAATTCTTGAATAGTAGCCCTCAAATTTTTCGGGATCCTGTTCATAATCATGTACGTCAAATATATCTGTTGCAACATGATAATTTCCACTTGTATCAATAACAGGACGTGTTTTATCAATTACCTTTGTTACATCATAAACCATCTTCAATACCATATCATACTGTTTTCTTCCGTTCATAACCCAAGTCTCATTAAACGGACACCAACCGATAATTGACGGGTGATTATAGTCTCTTTCAACCGCCTCAACCCACTCAGGAAGGAAATGTTCAATTTGTCCCATCTCAGTTATATCCAAGCCCCAGTTTGCATGCTCGCCCCATACAAGATAACCTAATTTGTCTGCCCAGTATAAGAATCTCGGTTCAAATATCTTTTCGTGAAGTCTTGCACCGTTAAAGCCTAACTGCATTGAATAAATTATATCATTCTTTAATGCTTCATCTGTAGGAGCAGTATAAATACCGTCAGGATAGAAGCCCTGATCAAGCACCCATCTGCCGAATACTGATTTTCCGTTAAGTTTGAATGCCATTCCGTCGAGACATACTGTTCTTAAACCGAAATAGCTTTCTATTTCATCGCATACGGCTCCGTCTTTTTCTACTGTGATTTTCACATCGTAAAGATTACCTTCGCCAACTCCCCAAAGATGCTTTTCAGAAAGCTCAACGTTTACGCCTGCTGTATTTGAAAGAGTCTTAACAGATGCTTTACCTACACTCTTTCCTTCCCAGAAGGCTTCAACTGTTACTG
Organism: Candidatus Ornithomonoglobus sp.; assembly: GCA_045537455.1. Classification (GTDB taxonomy): domain Bacteria; phylum Bacillota; class Clostridia; order UBA1381; family UBA1381; genus Ornithomonoglobus_A. The sequence goes on from JAZSPM010000029.1 coordinate 13,701, forward strand.
TGCTTCCTACATATTCGCCCTTTAAATCAAAATCCATATATACCGACGGAGTATCAATATCAGGTGTCATTTTTACGTTCTTTACATAGCACTTATCTACACACTCCATCCATACTGTCTGCCATATACCTGTTGTTCTTGTATAGAAGCATCCGTATGAATTAAGCAATGTTGACTGCTTTCCTGCAGGCTGATTACCCGAACGCACATCATCATATGCACATACTGTTATGTAGTTTCCACTGTCTTTTAAATATTTTGTTATATCAAAAGAGAATGAAATATATCCGCCCTTATGCTCTCCTGCCTTTTCTCCATTAACATATACTATCGCATGATAGTCAACAGCACCAAAATGAAGAATAACATTCTTGCCGTTCCATTCCTTTGGAATTTCTACATCACGTCTGTACCATACGCAATTCATAAAATCCTTGTTGTTTACTCCTGAAAGCTCACTTTCAGGGCAGAACGGGACTGTTATCTTTCCGTCAAGGCTGTTTCTTTTAAAGAATTCCTTTGGTTCTCCTACTTTTGAATTGTCAATTTCAAAATCCCACTCTCCGTTTAAGTTCAGCCAGTTCTTTCTTACAAGCTGCGGACGTGGATATTCGCTTCTTGGTATATTCATAATATACGCACCTCCTGTATTTTGTTAATTTGATTATATATCCGCAGTATAAAAAAGTAAATGTTTTTTTCTACTGAAAATATTGACATTTCCTACTGTATATTTTATAATATACGTATAGGAGGAATGTAAAATGAATTTTCTTATGGTAACATCAAAAGGTCCTGAACCTAAAGGATTTAATCTGTTTCGTGAAAACATAGGTGAAATATATATTTTCATTCATTTTATTACTCCCGGAAATGCTGTATTAAAAGGCAAAAACACAAAAATCCATCCGGGTGGATGTGTATTTTTCGGAATGAATGCCTGTCAGTCTATTTCGGCTCCCGAATGTAATCTTATTCATGACTGGTTTCACGCTGACCGTTCGTGCAGTCAACTTATGGAAAAATACGGACTTGAATGTGAAACAGTATATTATCCCCATGACAGCGAAAACATATCGGATATTATAGTCCGAATTGAACATGAGCATATTCATAAAAACAAATTCTATGCCGAAGCAACAGCTTCTCTTGCTGAAACTCTCTTTATTGAACTTGCAAGAGGCGAAACAAAAAAAAGCTCCGCACTCTATATTGATACCTATCAGCGAAATGTCTTTATTAATGCACGCTCTAAAATACATGAAAATTTACAAGAACCATGGACAGTCAAAAAAATGTCGGAGCTTGTAAATTTAAGCGAATCGAGATTTTTCTATGTATATAAAAAGCTATTCGGAATCTCACCTCAGCAGGATTTGCTCAAAAGACGAATACATACTGCACAGGCACTCCTTATTCAGGATAATATATCAGTCGAAAAATGTGCTGAGCTTACAGGATATACCAATCAATATCATTTTATAAGACAATTCAAGCAAATAACGGGTACTACTCCCGGAAAATTCAAATTATTAAAACAGACATAACTACGTCAGTTATGTCTGTTTTTTTAATCAATATTAATCTTCTTGCCATTTATAAAGGTCATGACACATTTTGAATCAAATTTTACAGGATTCTCTGTAAAGACTGCAATATCTGCATCCTTACCAATCTCCAAAGAACCTACAGAATCATCAATTCCACAGTTTTTTGCAGCAGTTATTGTAATTGCATTCAGTGCCTTTTCCTCATCCATACCGTGTTTAACCGCCATTGCAGTACAAAGCGAAAGATTTTCGATAGTGATTTCAGGATGGTCTGTTATTATTGCAACATCAATGCCTCTGTCTGAAAGATTTTTATATGTAGCAAAGCCAAGATTTCTAAGCTCAGGCTTACTTCTGTCCGAAAGCGTAGGTCCAAGCATTACCGGCAGTTTTTCACGTTCCAGAATCTCCGCAATCCTGTCTCCGTCAGTACAATGCTCAACGGTAATTTTAAGGTTAAATTCCTTGCCTATTCTTATTGCCGTACAAATATCGTCTGCTCTGTGTGCGTGAACCTTCACAGGGATTTCACGTCTTAGTGCAGGAACAAGTGCTTCTGATTTCATATCAAATTCAGGACGGTCATTTTCGTCAGGAGCAGACTCCCACTTTTCAAGCTGTTCAAGATAATTTTTTGCCTTTATGAACATCTCACGTATAAGTGCGGCTGTTCCCATTCTTGTAACGGGAGCGTCATCCTTTTCGTTATACACTACCTTTGGATTCTCTCCGAGAGCAAGCTTTATCGCACAAGGTGCTTTTACTATCATATCGTCAACACATATACCGGCTGTTTTTATTGCCGCAAACTGTCCGCCCGCCGGATTTGCACTGCCCGGGCCTGTAACAACAGTCGTTATGCCTGCTCTCCTTGCTTCTTCAAAGGCTCTGTCAAACGGATTGATTGCATCAATGGCACGAAGATGCGGTGTTATAGGGTCGCTGTCCTCATTACCGTCATCACCCTCAAAGCCAACCGAATCCTCAAACATTCCAACATGACAGTGTGCGTCAATAAGTCCCGGTGTAACCGTCATCCCTGATGCATCAATTATTTCTGTAACATTAAATTCGTCTGTGTCCTTGCCGATATAGCGTATTTTTTCATCAAATATAATAACTCCGTCTGCAAGCGTATCACCTGCACAGGTTATAATTTTTGCATTTTTTATCTTAATCATATTAACCCTTTCTACCGAAAAATCATTATTTTCGAATATTTTTTTAATAAATTTATAAATATTATAACATAAATCTTGATATTTGTATAGTGTTTATGTTATAATATATTAAAAAGATTTTTAAAAAGAAATATTTGGAAGGATTTTATTATGGATACATTAATCAGAGGAAACAGCATGGACGGAGCTATCAGAGTGTTCAGTGCCGTCACAACCGACCTTGTAAACGAAGCACACAAAATACATTCAACATATCCCGTTGCAACAGCCGCAATCGGCAGACTTCTTACAGGTGCGGCACTTATGGGTGCAATGCTTAAAAACGAGGATGACAGTATAACATTGCAGATACGTGGCGACGGTCCCTTAGGTACGCTTGTTGCTGTTACCGACAGCCATTCAAATGTAAGAGGCTATGTGGGTAATCCGTTTGTGGACAGACCACTGAACGCAAAAGGCAAGCTTGACGTAGGAGGCGGTGTAGGTCAGGGAACGCTGTGCGTTATAAGAGACCTCGGTCTTAAAGAGCCGTATGTCGGTCAGGTTCCGCTTGTATCAGGTGAGATTGCAGAGGATTTAACGGCATATTTTGCCGCTTCCGAGCAGACTCCTACAGCAGTCGCTCTTGGTGTTCTTGTTGATACGGACAATACAGCAATAGCAGCCGGCGGATTTATTGTTCAGATGATGCCGGGTTCAACCGACGAAATGGCCGAAAAATTAGAAAAAGCTCTGAATAACCTGCCGCCCGTTACAACAATGATTCACGAAGGTATGACAGCTGAGGATATTCTTTTTAAAGTAACAGAGGGCTTTGACATGATGGTTGACAATAATCATGTTCATCCTGAATATAAATGTAAATGTTCACACAAACGAATGGAGGAAGCTTTGATTTCTATAGGAAAGCAGGAGCTTCAGGATATAATTAATGAGCAGGGCAAGGCAGAGCTGTCATGTCATTTCTGTAATAACAGCTACACCTTCTCAAAGGAGGAGCTTGAAAATCTGCTTGCACAGGCGAAAGGATAAGTATATGAAGCTTTTTAAGGATATACGTGGAATAAGCATTGTCGGCTTATTCTTCGGAATTCTGATAATGGGTTTATTCATAACAAACGCCGGAGATGATTTCTTCTACGGTGCATTTGTAGGTCACGGACATTTCTTTAAATCTCACATCGACCATTATCTTTATTCAAACGGACGTTGTATAGTTCATATTTTAGCCTCGGTTTTTTTAGGGCTACCCCATATTATATGGAAAATTGTAAATGCCGGAATGTGGGCTGCAATAGCAATAAATATTTACAAGCTTATAAATATTTATATAACCGATACATCAAAGCTTAAATTTATTATGTTTATGCTTTGCGGAGGCTTTTTGACTATACATATAGAAATGGCTAAGGAAAGCTCGTTGTGGCTTACAGGCTCATTCAACTACACCTACCCTATCATGATGTTTACATGGTATTGGTATCTGCTGCTGACTTATAAGGTTCAAAGCACAAGGAAATTATGTATAGTAGGATTTTTATCTGCCGCATCAATGGAGCAGGAATCTGCACTTACGGTAATGCTTACCATAGGCTTGGCGGCGTATATGTTTTTTATAAACGGTCAGAAGCCCGATAAAAAACTGAAAAAAATTCTTATAGTTACTGTTATAGGAGCAATCTCGCTATTTCTTGCCCCCGGAAATATCCGCAGAATGGGCGATGAAATAGGAGGCTCCGCAGGAACCTTTGAAAACATACTTGGTGGCATTGATTTTATGCTGACATACTGCATTTCATCAGATTATATGGTATGGCTTAACGCCGTATTTATGACCTGCTGTGCATGGTATGTATACCGGGAGGATACACATATTCTGCTGTATCTTCTTGTTCCTTCGCTTATATTCCTGTATATGACCAATCACTCAGGAGATTTTGAACAGCTTGGTATTTTTTACAGTATCATATTTGCAGTATCAAGAATTTATTATTTCTTTGCACTTTTTGCGGCTGCATATGTATATTTCCGCAAAAACAAAATTCCGGTAATACTGATACTTCTTGCCTTTGGAATTTTCTCATGTGCATTTATAGTATTTTCTCCGACGCTCGGACCAAGAGTTATTCTTTTATTTGAGGTCACTGTAATAATATCAACTGTTTTGCTTATGGCAGAGCTGTTAAAAAAACAAACATGGCTTTATGCTTTGATTCATCTGATTGTATTGGTACTGTCAGTATGGAATACAGTATACACAGCACAGGGCTTTTACAAAAATTCCGTAGTATACAGGGAGAACGAAAGGCTTATAGAAGAATGGCGGGTATTCGGGGGCAGTGAAGTAAGTCAGAAGCAATACAGAAACGACGCCTTTGAGCATTCAATGCCATATAACAGTGAATATCATGAAGGAAGATATAAAGAATTTTTTAACATCCCGCTTGACGTTACAATAAAATGGGAATAATTGTTTTTCCCGTCTCAAAATAATAGTTGCTTTTTATATGAAAATTTGATATAATGTTCTTAGAGATAATATAAAGGGGTAAGCTAATGGTAAACATAGGTAATGACTGGGATGAAATCCTAAACGATGAATTTACAAAAGAATACTACCTGAAGCTCAGGGCTTTTTTAAAGCAGGAATATTCCACACATAAAATTCATCCCGATATGTATGATATTTTTAACGCTCTTAAATGGACGTCATATACTGATACAAAGATAGTAATCTTAGGTCAGGACCCATACCACGAGGAAGGTCAGGCTCATGGGCTTGCTTTCTCTGTACAAAAGGGTGTGCGTATACCTCCGTCACTGCTTAATATGTATAAAGAGCTTCAAAGTGAGCTTGGATGCTACATCCCCAATAACGGTTATCTTGAAAAATGGGCAAGACAGGGTGTTATGCTCTTAAATTCCGCACTTACCGTTCGTGACGGTCTTGCAAATTCCCACAGAGGAAAGGGTTGGGAAATTTTTACCGACCGCATTGTGCAATTACTGAACGAACGTGAAGACCCCGTAATATTTTTATTATGGGGCAGTAATGCAAAAGAGAAAATGAAGGTTATTACTAACCCTCAGCATAAAATACTTACAACCGTCCATCCAAGTCCCCTTTCAGCAAGCAGAGGCTTTTTCGGATGCGGTCACTTTAAAACAGCAAACAGACTTTTAAAACAAATGGGTAAGTCAGAAATAGACTGGCAGATTGAAAATGCGTAAAATAATTTTTGGTATAACAGGTGCAACGGGAACCGGCAAAAGCACCGCCTCAGAGATTTTCAGAAAGCTCGGTGTTGATGTAATTGATGCCGACATTACAGCTCATGAGGTTACAGCCCCCCGCGAAAAATGTCTTGATGAAATTATAGAGCATTTCGGCAGTGATATACTTTTTGCAGACGGTTCATTAAACCGCCGTGCATTAGGCAGGCTTGTATTTTCCGATAAACAAAAACTTGCAGCTTTAACAGCTATAACGCATAAATATATAAAAGAACGCATATCCGAAAAAATAAACAACAGTCAAAGCAATATTTGTGCCGTTGACGGTGCAGTGCTTATCGGCAGTAACATGGAAAGTATGTGTTCATTCATGGTTGTTATTACTGCAAATGAAGAAACACGAAAAAAACGGATAATAGCACGTGATGGCATTTCGGAAGCAGATGCTGAAAACAGAATTAAATCTCAGGGAAATGATGCATTTTACCGTAGTCACGGCGATTATATAATAGAAAATAACGGAAGCGATAAAGATTTAGAGAAGAATATAACAGACGTTTATAAAAAAATTTTAGATGAAAGGATTTCAAATTGAAGATTTTTAGAATATGCCTATGTGCATTAGCTATATTAATTGCAATATTGGCAGTTAAAGCCGGTTATCAGACAGGCGAGCAGGTGACATATCCTGTTGCATACAGCGAATATATTTATAAATATGCACGTGAATATGACCTTGACCCGCATCTTGTAATGGCTGTAATAAAGGTTGAAAGCAATTTCGTTCCTGAGGCACGGTCTGATTATGCAGGCGGTCTTATGCAGCTTACGCAGGAAACTGCCCAATGGAACGCCGACCGGATGGGAATTACATATTTTGATTATATGGACCCTGAAACAAACATTAAACTGGGTTGTCACTATTTGAATTATCTGATTAATAACTATGACAGCATGGATACTGCGCTTGCAGCATATAATGGCGGAATGGGAAACGTAAACAAATGGCTGTCAGATGCCAATTACAGCAGCGACGGCAAAACTCTCAATAATATTCCGTTTCCCGAAACCAAAAACTATGTTGTAAAGGTTAATGAAGCGTGGATACATTACAAAGAAAATTTTTAACAGAAAGGAAGTATAAATTATGTCAAGAGTAATTACAATCGGGCGTCAGTTCGGAAGCGGAGGAAAAGATGTAGGTAAGCTTATTGCAGATAGCTTAGGTATACCCTTCTATGACAAGGAGCTTGTAGAGCTTGCCGCAAAGAAAAGCAATATCAGCTATGAAGCTGTAAAGGAAATTGATGAAAGAGCAACAAACAGCTTGCTGTATTCAATCGTAACAGGAAGTTTTGGAGTTAAAGGTCTTAATGCACCGTTGTTTTATGAAATGCCAATGAATGATAAATTCTTCATTGCTCAGTCAGAGGTTATAAAGGAAGTTGCACAGCAGGGAGACTGCGTTATTGTAGGACGATGTGCGGATTATGTTCTTTCTTCTGAAGAAGATGTTGACGTTATCAGCGTATTTGTTTACAGTCCTCTTGATTTCAGAACGTTAAGAGTAGCGGAAAGCATGAATTTAACTTTAAACCGTGCAAAAGACTATATACAGAAAACAGACAAGCAAAGACGTACTTATTATGATTACTATACAAGTCATGAATGGGGCAAGATGCAGAATTACGATATATGTATCAATACTCAGAAGATAGGGATAGAAAAAGCTGCTGAAATGGTTGTAAATTATTTAAAGTAAGGAGTGTTTCTATTGCTTGATATTATAAAATCCATTATTCTTGGAATTGTTGAGGGAATAACTGAATGGCTTCCCATAAGCAGTACCGGACATATGATACTTGTGAACGAGTTAATGAACGTCGGTGAAGGATTTTTCAATTCACAGATATATCTGTATGTTATTCAGCTTGGAGCAATACTTGCTATTGCAACGCTGTATTTTAAAAAACTAAATCCCTTTTCACCGTCCAAAACGGTAGAGGAAAAAGCAGATACATGGCAGATGTGGTTCAAGGTTATAGTTGCCTGCGTACCTGCGGCCGTCATAGGCTTGCTGCTCAATGACGCAATGGATAAAATCTCCGTACCGATTGTAGTAAGTGCAATGCTTATAATATACGGAATTGGTTTTCTGTTTGTCGAAAAAGGCGATAAAACAGCAAAAATCTCGGAAATGAAGGATATGTCTTATAAAACAGCAATTCTTATAGGCTTGTTTCAGGTGTTGTCAATTATCCCCGGAACATCACGCTCCGGAGCAACAATCTTAGGAGCTATGCTGATTGGCTGTTCAAGAGGTCTTGCGGCTGAATTTTCATTCTTTTTGGCAATCCCCGTAATGTTCGGAGTAAGCTTTTTAAAGATAATCACAAATGATTACGTTATGACAGGCAATGAATGGACTTTACTTATTATCGGTATGATTGTAGCTTACATAGTATCTCTTGCAGCAGTCAAATTCCTTGTAAGCTATGTAAGAAAGCATGATTTTAAGGTATTTGGTTATTACAGAATAATATTAGGTATTCTTGTTATAGCATATTTTAGTTTTGTACGTTAAGAGGAAAACCTCTTAACGTATTTTTTTGAAATATACTAAAAAACATCTTGACATACAGCATAAAATGTGGTAAAATATAATCTGTTGCGGAGCAGTATCGAAGCAGCCATAAACGGAACTGACTTAAAGTATGGTACAGTCTCTGAAACATAATACGGACAGGTATCGAAGTGGTCATAACGGGGCTGACTCGAAATCAGTTTGTCGGTAACTCCGGCACGTGGGTTCGAATCCCACCCTGTCCGCCAAAAACAAATCGGGATGTGGCTCAGTTTGGTAGTACTCCTTGGACACAGGGTATACCCAATCTGTTCCGAACATTCCTTACATCAAATAGAAATAACGCAAAAATCGGGATGTGGCTCAGTTTGGTAGAGCACTACGTTCGGGACGTAGGGGCCGCAGGTTCAAATCCTGTCATCCCGACCAAATTAAAAGGATTGCTATTCTAAATTATGAATAGCAATCCTTTTTTCATTATATCAATCATTAATATTAAATTATTAAGAAGATAATTCTTGAAACTCCAGTCCGTTTTTAAACTGCTCTAAACTGATTTTAAAATTAACTGTCAATTCATACCCTTTCTTTACCGATATACTATCAATAAGATGTGCAACTATAATTTGTTTTGTCGGTAAATCTGCATTTTCATAAATGTCAGCCCACTTGATAACATTATTATATTCCCGTTCTATCTCACTACAATTTTTTTGTAACTCTGCAAATTCTGTTTCACATTTTTGTACTTGTTCCAATAAAGGCTCTGCTTCTTCTTTCAGTCTTTTTAGAATCGGAAGCAATAAACTCATATCTTCATCTGTTTGCGAAGTTCTAATAATCTTATTTTCCATTGACAGAATTTCATTTTGCTTTTTTCTGTACAAAGATTTTGCGTGATTAAGATTATCTTGTATCCGTTTCCACTCGGTCTGATATTTGTAATTGATAAATTCACCGCTTTGTAATGCTTTTGTACGTCTTAAAAGTTGTTTTATCATATTATCTACTACATCATCAATTTTATATGCTCTATACTGTGTTTGAGCTTCATCACTTGTGCAAAGTTTTTCTTTTTTACCCTCATACAAACGATTTTCGCATACATAAGTTGGTATACGTGGATTATCTTTACTAATCGGTTTATGTCCATTTAATCTTGTTGATTTTGTCCGTAATTTAGCACCACAACAATCACAATGTATGATGCCTGATACAAGTCCTTTCCCAAAAGTGGGAATGTCTGATACTTCATTACAAGACATAGAGGATTTTTCTTTTATGTCTGTATCTTTTGAACGTCGTTCACGTCTTAACTTTTGTACAAATTCAAAAATAGACGGTTTAATGATTTGTAAATGTGGATGAATTTTAGAAATAGTATCACCACTTTTTAACACACCCGTATATGCAATATTGTCAAGAATACTGTTAATTGTAGATTGTCCGAACAACTTACCTTTTTTATTTCTGATACCTCTTTTGGCTAATTCATTGGAAATTTTTCTCGCTCCCAAAAAATTCTCATATGCTAATTGAAATATTAACCTGACAACATTTGCTTCATGAGAGTCTATTTCCAAATCATAGACTTCTCTGTTTTTATGATTAATAGTTCCTTTTTTAACAATCTGATAACCGTAAGGAACATAACCGCCTGCATATAATCCATCTTCTACCATTTGTCCACGTTTCTTACGTACTCTTGTACTTGTTTTAGCTGATTCGCCTGCACTTTGCCAAAAACGGATATAGTTTGTCAGTTTGTCAACATGGGTATCAAACTTTTGTTGTCCTTCAATCACGCTCCAAACTTCAATCCCTTGTTCAACAAACCATTCTACAACAAATGGAGTTTCGCTTTCTATACGTCCCAATCTGTCAAACATAAAGACAAGAAGGATATCAAATTCTCCTCTCAATGCTTCATTTTTTAATTCAGTAATCGCATCTCTGTCTTTAGCCGATACCTTGTAACCTGATATTCCTGTTTCCACTTTTTCGTCAACTAAAATCCAATCAGGGTGCAATGAAACAAATTTTTGACACTCTCGGCTCTGTAAAGGAATATCAAATTTATTGTTTTCTTCATCAACCAATGTTGCACATTGTTTCAGGGTACTGTTACGGTACAGAGTTTTTACGCGTTTCACGATTCCTACCTTCCTTAAACATATTTTCCAATAGTAGTTTTCCAACAGAATTTTCTGCATTAATGTTTCTATCTTCTGCAAAATTAACTGTAATTTTTAATCCGTTAATAGTTATTTTTGACGTACTGTTAGATTGAATACTTTTAAACATCTAACGCCTCGCTCTCTACACTACTACACATATGGAGCGAAACTTTTATATTATATACTAATTCATAAGAAATGTAAACGGCGTGATTATAAATTTTATATTTTGTATTAATTTGTCTCATAACAAACGCTCCTTGTCAATTATACAGCGTTTGGAATGTATTTTGTATGATTATTTATTATTGTTGAGTAAATACACACCTCAACGTGCTTTAATATTTGTTTATTGATTTAGTCTTACAGGGCGGATTAACATCCGCCCAGACTTTTTTTTGAATTACTTAAAAGTACTTTCGACTATTTTAAAAACCTCGTTTTTTTCTGGTCTATAAAACTCGAAAAATACAGTTGCAACAACTTTTATTTCTCCGTTTTTAGACTGTTTAATAAACTCCTGCATCTTTTTTTTATTTGTTGGTAGATAGTCGACATCTAATAAAAATTGTCTAAGTCCGAGATACGTATCTATGGTTGATATACCAGATGGTTTATCAAAGTAATCTCTGTATTTATCAAAATCTTCTTCACTTCCATAAAAACGAGAAATACACGCACCACCATTGAAAAGTGTTAGTAAAGCTATGTGTTCTCTTCCTTTAAATTGTTTTACCATATCCTCTTCAAGAAAATCACCTTCTGTAACTTTAAAGAGTATTTTGTCCCTTTTGCTTATGGACTTCATAACATTAATGTTTTTAATCATAATTTTTTTCCTTTTCTTTGCGTATGCCGTAAATTTGTTTTCCTGTTTTTTCATTTTTTGAATCCTTTCTGAATTGAATTATTGTCACGTCGTTAAATACAGATTTTTGTCCATTGCTGTATTCTCCTACAATGCTATAAGATGATGAATAGTACTCTTTATAGTTATTATCATTTAGCATTTTTTGGGCTTCATCATAAGTCAGTGTTATGACTTGGGGTGTTTTGATTCCTTTTGACCGCCGATAAATTTTGAAATTACGCTTGTAAAACATCAATCGTCCAAACTTGTCTTTATTTTTGAACGGATTAAGATACCAAGCTAATTTATCAACACCAAGAGAACCTCTGACACGTTTAATATATACTGAATTTTGTCCCCATAACTTGACAAGCAACTTTCTGTTCAAAAACAGCCGTTTATTATCAAGACTTTTTATTAGGATGTGCAAGTGTAAATCTCCGTTCCCTTTGTATTCAACTACCACAATATATTCGCATTTTGGATATGCTCTATCAAATTTTTTTCTGAAAGAGTTAAAATCCTGTTTTAGTGTTTCATAATCATTCATTTGTGAATCATACCCTAACGTAAGAAAAACTTCGGATTTTTCACCTTTGAAATTAGATTTAATTATCCAATCTAATCTCTTATAAGTTTTTCTTAAACTATCGACAGATAATATTCTGTTATCGGTAGTTGAATAATCTTTAATTTCTCCTGTATCCCGATTGATATATTGATTAGACGATATACGATGATAATGTGGAGGTTCAATAACTCTTCCGGCCGAAATGATTTCAGCGTAATTGTCAGACATTATTAACTTTATTTTTTTGTCTTTATTAATATTTTTTAAAATTCCTTTCTCTGTGCTTATCTTATTCATGATAAATTTCCTCCTTGTATTATATAATTATAGTTTAAATATCCACTTTTTAATGGATATATGCTATACTGTGTTTAGATACTGTGGATTAGTTCAATCCTCCTACCACTTGATGCTTTCAAAAAGGCTCTAACCACAGTCTCTTTGTACAGTTGTTAATCAGTTAGATACCGCATGACGGTTTATTTAGAACAAGGTTACAATCGCAAAGTGCCCTGTGGATCTAAACAGTATCAAAATTTAATTGAAATGAGGTAGATATATGATTTATGCCGGAATTGATGTTGCAAAGGACAAGCATGACTGCTTT
>JAZSPM010000165.1:0-9891 GCA_045537455.1 Candidatus Ornithomonoglobus sp.
CACTGAGAAAGCTTACTTAGTATACCACACACTTCCCCTTTTGTCAATCTTTTTTTACAATCTTTTTTCGTTTTGGTTACTTTATCTACTACCTCCCTAACCTTTTATTGTCCCTTCTTTGCATTTTGCACTATTTTGTTGGAGTTTTTATATAAAAACCCCGAAGCCTGTCGACTCCGGGATTTTCAATTATCAATATTATTTCACGATAAATCTTGAAAGTTCTTTCATGAACTCGTCACAATTTTCGCCGTGAACCTCAGCCTTTATAGGCTTTGAAAGATCAAGACTGAAAATCCCCATGATTGACTTTGCATCTACTACATATCTACCTGAAGTTAAATCAACATCAAAATCATATTTGCTTACGATGTTTACGAAATCCTTTACATCATTAATTGAGCTTAGTAATAAATTAAATGTTAGCATTTTTATTCCTCCTTATATTTACTTTGCTAATCAAATCCAAATTTGTAATCCATTGGCGATTACGACTCTATAATACAACTTTTTTCCTGTATTGTCAAGCCTTTTTCCTTATTCTTGATTTTTTGTAGCATAAGTATTATTTTGCAGTCCGCTAATTGTGCAAAAAGGCATATAGATTAATATTTGTCATTCACAAAAAACTCATATATTATGTCGCCTGAGCCTTTTAGCCCTTCGTGACCGAAATCAGGATATATTATATGCTTCTTGTTACAAGTCATCTTATTATATGCAGCATACTGAGTCGACGGCGGACATACATCATCCATAAGTCCGGTAAACATAAGCATATCTGCTTTTATTCTTGGTGCAAGATGCTGTAAATCAATATATCCGAGCTTCATAAATATCTCATCTTCACGTTCGTGACGAGGATCAAAGTTTCTGAAATACTGTCTTAGCTCTACATATGCACGCTGATCCATGTCCATGTCCCATACACGCTTATAATCACAAAGGAACGGATATACTGGAGCTGCTTTTGCTACTCTCGGTTCAAGTGAAACACATGCAAGTGTTAATGCTCCACCCTGACTTTCTCCTGTTGCATATACTTTTGTTTCATCAACAAAGTCCATATCCATTGCTATCTTTGCAAGCTCTGCCGTATCAAGGAAAATATCTCTAAACAAAAGCTTATGAGGGTCATCATTCTCAAGACCTCTTATAATATGACCGTTAAGAGTGTTTCCGATTACACCTCCGACATCTTCACTCTTTCCACCCTGACCTCTTGCATCCATTGCAAAAACTGCCATTCCGGAAGCCGCATACTTTAGTTTGTCATTCCAGTCACCGCTGTCACAGCTATAACCGTGGAACATCAAAACAGCAGGAACTTTTCCTGTTACTTTCTTCGGACGAAGATGCTTTACATATATTCTCGCTCCGTTTACTCCCGTGAAATACATATCATAGCATTCTGCTACAGGCGACTGAAAGTCAGCCTTTATTAATTCTACCTGCGGATCTGTTGCGTTCATTTCCGCAAGTGCTTTTTCCCAATACTCATCAAAATCCGCAGGCTTCGGATTTACTCCTTTATAAGTTTCTAAACGCTCTATAGGCATATCTACTACAGGCATATTTTCTTCCTCCTTATTAATACATCTTATGTATTTTTATTTATAAGTTATTATATCACTTCTGATTACATATTGCAAGTAGTTTTTGTTAAAATTTTCAATAAATTTTGAAGATAAAATACAAAAATAAGAGAACGACAAAGCCGTTCCCTTATTACAACAATAAATATACTAAATTAATAGTTTTTACTATTAATTTCAAAGTAAGCCTGTGGGTGATTACATGTCGGGCAAACCTCAGGTGCCTTCATGCCCACAACGATGTGACCGCAGTTGCGGCACTCCCAAACCTTTACCTCGCTCTTTTCAAATACCTGAGCGTTTTCTACATTATTTAATAATGCACGGTAGCGTTCTTCATGATGTCTTTCGATTTCAGCAACCATTCTGAATTTTGCTGCAAGCTCTTTAAAGCCTTCTTTTTCTGCTGTTTCAGCAAAACCTGCGTACATATCAGTCCACTCGTAGTTTTCGCCTTCTGCAGCCGATTTCAAGTTTTCAGCAGTATCGCCTATGCCGTTCAATTCCTTGAACCATAGCTTAGCGTGCTCTTTTTCATTATCAGCAGTTTTCTGGAATAATGCAGCAATCTGCTCAAAACCTTCTTTCTTAGCCTTTGAAGCAAAATAAGTATACTTATTTCTTGCCTCTGATTCTCCTGAAAAAGCTGCCATAAGATTTTTTTCTGTCTGTGTTCCTGCATACTTTGACATAATAAATTCCTCCTTTTATTTTCCGAAAACAACAAAGTGCCGTTTCCGTTATATTTTATTTTGTACTATTTTATTGTTCTGTATTCCAAAATACGGGAATTTATCTCTGAACTCTTCCCGAACCGTCGCCGCCTGCAAGGTTTTCAACATCCGCACGGCTTACAAGGTTAAAGTCGCCAGGAATTGTGTGCTTCAATGCAGAAGCTGCAACACCGAACTCAAGTGCATCCTTGAAGTTCTTTCCGTCAAGGAAACCGCATATTGTTCCGCCTGCGAAGCTGTCACCGCCGCCAACACGGTCAACGATCGGATGAATTCTGTATTCCTTTGAATGATAGAATTCCTTTGTATCTCTTGAATAAATACAAGCTGACCAGCCGTTATCTGAAGCTGACTTTGAAACTCTCAATGATGAGATTACATATTCAAAGTTGAACTTATCTACCATTTGCTTGAAGATGCTCTCGTATCCTGTAAGCTCCAAATCCCCTGATGTAACGTCTGTTTCGCCCGGCTTGAAGCCAAGAACCTTTTCAGCGTCCTCTTCGTTTCCGATACATACGTCAACATACTGCATAAGATTTGTCATAACCTTCTGAGCTTTTTCTGATGTCCAAAGCTTCTTTCTGAAGTTCAGGTCAACAGACACCTTTACGCCATGCTTCTTAGCAGCCTTCAAAGCAACCTCTGTAAGCTCAGCAGCCGCATCTGAAATAGCAGGAGTAATTCCTGTGAAGTGGAACCAGTCAACGCCTTCAAAAATAGCATCAAAGTCAAAATCGTCAGCTGTTGCTGTTGCGATTGATGAATGTGCTCTGTCGTAAACTACGTTTGAAGCACGCATTGAAGCTCCTGTTTCAAGGAAGTAGATACCAAGTCTCTCGCCGCCTTTTGCAATGTTCTTTGTGCATACATTAAGCTTTCTTAAAGCTGCTACTGCACACTCACCGATTGGGTTCTCAGGAACCTTTGTAACAAATTCAGCGTCGTGACCGTAGTTTGCAAGTGAAACTGCAACGTTTGCCTCACCGCCGCCGTAGCATACATCAAATTCGTCTGCCTGTATAAATTTTTCATTATTGGGTGTTGAAAGTCTTAACATGATTTCACCCATTGTAACAACCTTTGCCATTATTTTTTATCTCCTTTTTTATTATTTACTGACCTCTTGCTTCTTTAATCTTTGCAATGAACTCCTTGGCAGTCTTTGTGATGTCTGCGTAGTCACTTGTCTTTGCGCCCTTTGTAAGTGATGAGCCTGCACCAACTGCAACTGCACCTGCTTTAATCCACTGGTCTACATTTGAAACATCAACGCCGCCTGTAGGCATAAGCTTTGCTTGAGGAAGAGGACCCTTAATATCCTTAATTATTGTAGGACCGAACAAGTCAGCAGGGAAAATCTTGATGATGTCTGCACCTGCTTCCATAGCACGAAGAACCTCTGTTATTGTCATACAGCCCGGCATATAAGGTACTGCATAACGGTTACAAAGCTTTGCTGCGTTTTCATTGAAGCCCGGGCTTACTATGTAGTTAGCACCTGAAAGAATTGCTGTTCTTGCTGTTTCGCTGTCAAGAACCGTTCCTGCACCAAGCATCATCTCTCCGTTTGAATACTTGTTTGCAAGTGCTTCAATTACCTTATGAGCACCCGGAACTGTGAACGTAAGCTCAATACCTGTACATCCGCCCTCAAGACAAGCGTCAGCAATTCTGATTGCTTCTTCTGAATTCTTCGCTCTTACAACTGCAACAAGACCGCAGTCTGTAAGTGATTTTAAAACCTGTGATTTTTCCATTTTTTATCTCTCCTTTTTTTAATTTTATTTAAAATAAATCAACTTCTATCCCTATTATACCATATTTTATCACTTTTTCCGAAGCTTGTCAAGAGGGTATTTGAAAATTATTTAACATTAACATTTAAAAGAGCATACTATAATATAAAAACAAATTATTGTTTATAGACGTAAGGGGACTGGCTGTCCCCTTACCAACCCCTGCTTTTTGAGCATATCAAATTCGCAAGTTCCTCAAAAGCATTTCAAATTACTCGAAAATTTTGACTTCTGCGACGCTACGCAAACTTTCAGTTTGCTATGCTACAACGCTGAAGCGTTGTTGACTACGTTGCATGCAAAATTTTCTAAACGTAATTTTCAAAGCTTTTGGATAACTTGCTTATCAACGGCTATTTGCTCTGTGCGAGAAATCGAGAAAGCATTTCATATGTATATTACAATCTGTTTTTTGGCACGTAAGGTGTGCCCCAGATTGGAATATAGATATGAATTGCTTTCGAGATTTTATCTACACTCTAAAGAAGCAGGGGTGCAGGGGACGACGATTGAGTCCCCGCATATAAACAATAATTTATAATCTTCGTATAGAAAGGACTGATAATTATGTATGTAATAACCGGCTCTATCACATCTGCAAGCAGGATGGCAAAGGCTATTGAAGTATTCAGCGGTTATCCGGCTGATGTTGTGCATACCCCCGCCGAAATACGTCAGGGCGGATGCTCTTATGCCGTTCGGTGTGATGACAGAGCGTTATCAATTATAGATAATATCGCAAAAGACAACGGAATATCGGTAAAAAAAATATATAATGAAAAATATATAAACGGGGAGCGTGTTTTTGATGATATATCTGGATAATGCGGCAACCTCCGCAATAAAGCCCGAAGCTGTGTATCGTACTCTTGATACCTTTACACGTCACCACAGTACAAATGCAGGAAGAGGTGCGAATGAAGAAAGCTTATTTTCAATCCGGACAATTCTAAAGGTTCAGGACTTAATTGCTGAGCTTTTTAATATTTCTCAGCCTCAAAACATTGCATTTACACAAAATGCAACTTATGCACTGAATACAGCTATACTCGGAACTCTTAGCCGTGGAGGTCATGCAATAACAACCGTTATGGATCATAACAGCGTGCTAAGACCACTGTATCGTCTCGGAAATTTCACAGCTATCGAAGCAGACAAGGACGGAACAGTTTCTCCGTTTGATATTGAAAAAGCAATCCGTCCCGACACGAAAATGATAATTGTATCACACGCATCAAACGTATGTGGAACAATTCAAAATATAGAAGCAATCGCACGTATAGCAAAAAATCATAAAATAAAATTCATGATTGACACTGCACAAACAGCAGGTATATTAAAAATCGACAATGCTTTGCTTGATGCGGATTTTATTGCATTTTCAGGGCATAAAGGCTTGATGGGGCCTTTGGGAACAGGCGGCTTGTATGTACGCAAGCCCGATGAGCTTGAGCCTGTAATAGTCGGTGGTACGGGAAGCCTGTCAGAGGAAATGACACAGCCAAAAATAATGCCGGATATGCTTCATTCAGGAACAGTAAATACACCCGCCATTGCGGCACTTGGCGAAGGAGTAAAATTTATTCTTGCTCACGGAACAGAAAAAATACTTGAGCATGAACGCTCACTTGCAAATTCATTGAGAAAAGAGCTTCTCAATATAAAAAATATAACTGTTTACGGCAGCGACAACACAATAGGAACGGTTGCATTCAATATAAACGGCATGGACAGTGAGGATACAATATCAAAGCTTGACGGCTTTGCTTTAAGAGCAGGCTATCACTGTGCTCCACTTGCACATAAAGCACTTGGAACAGAGAAAACAGGCGCAGTGCGTGCATCATTTGGAATATTCAATACAAGAGCAGATGCACAAGCTTTAATTGACGCAATAAGCAAAATATAACTAAATTCATAAAAATATATATTTTATCTTGATTTTTTTGCCTGTGTGTGATATTATATTATAGAAATAATAATGGGGGAATTTTGGTAAATACGGAATTTCCTGCTTTATGAAAGGAATGAACACAATTATGGCAAAAATTCAAATGAAAACACCTTTGGTTGAGATGGACGGAGATGAAATGACAAGAATCATCTGGAAGATGATAAAGGATATTCTTCTTGAACCGTATATCGACCTTAAAACAGAATATTACGACCTTGGTCTTGTCCACAGAAATGAAACAGACGATAAGGTTACCTTTGACAGTGCCGAGGCTACAAAGAAATACGGCGTAGCTGTTAAGTGTGCAACAATCACACCAAACGCTGCAAGAATGCCTGAATACAATCTGAAGGAAATGTGGAAGCCACCTAACGGAACTATCCGTGCTATCCTTGACGGAACAGTTTTCAGAACACCTATTCTTGTAAAGGGTATCACGCCTTATATTCCTACATGGACAAAGCCTATCACTATTGCACGTCACGCTTACGGCGACGTATACAAAAACGTTGAGATGCAGGTTCCTGCAGGCGGCAAGGCTGAGCTTGTTTACACAGACAAGGACGGCAATGTAACAAAGGAAGTAATCCACGAGTTCAAGGGCGACGGAATCATTCAAGGCTTGCATAACCGCGACGAGTCAATCGGTTCATTTGCAAGAGCGTGCTTCAATTTTGCACTTGATACAAAGCAAGATTTATGGTTTGCAACAAAGGATACAATTTCAAAGAAGTATGACCACCGCTTCAAGGATATATTCCAGGAAATCTACGATGCTGAATATAAAGAAAAGTTTGAAGCTGCAGGCATCGAATACTTCTACACCCTTATCGACGACGCAGTTGCAAGAGTTATCCGCTCAGAGGGCGGCTACATCTGGGCTTGTAAGAACTACGACGGCGACGTTATGTCAGACATGGTTGCTACAGCCTACGGCTCACTTGCAATGATGACATCTGTTCTTGTTTCACCGGACGGCGTATATGAATACGAGGCTGCTCACGGAACAGTTCAGCGTCACTACTACAAGCACTTGAAGGGCGAAAAGACTTCAACAAACTCAGTTGCAACATTGTTTGCATGGACAGGTGCACTTCGCAAGAGAGGTGAGCTTGACGGTCTTGATGAGCTGGTAAAATTTGCTGATAATCTTGAAAAGGCTACAATCCAGACAATCGAAGAAGGCGTTATGACAGGCGATTTATATCTGCTTTCAAAGCTTGAAAACAAGCAGAAGGTTGATACAGAAGAATTCCTTCTTGCAGTTAATGAGAGATTACAGAAATTAATGTAATAAAAAATAAAATCCACCCGATGGGTGGATTTTTTATTCTTATCTTAAATCTTTTGTTTCAATTCCGTCCATGTCGGTAAATTCCTGATTCTCACCGCACATAGCCCAGATGAATGAATATGACTTTGTACCAACACCACTGTGTATTGACCAGCTTGGGCTGATAACAGCTTCTTCGTTGTGCATTATGATATGACGTGTTTCGTTAGGCTCGCCCATCATGTGGAATACTGCGTCATTTTCACCCATATCAAGGTACAAATAAACCTCCATACGTCTGTCATGAGTGTGACATGGCATTGTGTTCCATACTGAACCCTCCTCAAGCTGAGTAAGACCCATTGCAAGCTGACAGCTTTGCATTACCTCAGGGTGAATGTACTGGTTGATAACTCTCTTGTTAGCATCTGCCTGTGAACCGCAAGGAACCTTCTTAGCCTTTGAAATATCAATCTTAACTGTAGGATATTCCTTGTGTGCAGGGCATGAGCTTACATAGAACTTTGCAGGATTCTCAGGGTCAACACTCTTAAAGCTGATTTCCTTGTTACCCTTACCGATATAGATACCGTCACGAGGCTCCATGTTATACTCTGTACCGTCAACAGTGATTATACCCTTGCCGCCGATGTTGATACATCCCATTTCACGTCTTTCAAGGAAGTAATCAGCTGCAAGCTCCTTGCCTGCTTCAAGCTTCAATGTCTGAACAACCGGCATAAAGCCTGCTGTAATGATACGGTCGATATGGCTGTATACCATTCTGATATTGTCCTTTGTGAATAGATTTGAGATGTGGAATTCCTCTCTTAATCTGTCAGTTGTGTAATGCTTAACATCTTTTGCATTTGATGCGTTTCTTATTTCCATTGTTTCTGTCTCCTTTTTAATATATTTACCTATAACCTCTATCTGTGACAGTGCCGCCCATGAAAGCGGTTCTGACACCTGCTTGAAGTCTATAAGTGTAATTGATGTGGTTTTTTTGCTTTCCGCCAAAATAAGCTCCTGACCGTCTGCGGTCATTTCAAATTCAGCATGAGCCTTTGTTCTGTCGGAAAATTCAACATTAAGTGATTTCCAGTATGTATCGTGAGGGAAATCTGCTCTTAAATAGAAAATGACCTTTTCTACCTCAACCTCGCATCCGAAGTCGACTGTATAAATCATGTCCTCTCTTGCTCCTGCCGCCCATGAATGATACGGATACTGACCGTGGCTTGAGTTATCACATACACCGTCAATAGCGTTCTTTGCCTCAAAAACAGGGTCTCCTCTTGTTACAAAGTTTGCACTCGCATGAGGGAATGTTTTCTGATTAGCAGTAAAATCAACACTGTTCAGTGCGATATTTCTTAATGAAAAAGCTTCTTCATCTTCAATCGGCTTGATTACGATTCTATGCTCAGCTCTTGACCATGATTCGCCGTCATATGCCACAATAGCGGCACCCATCGGCATCGGATATAAAAAGTCATGATCGGGAACATATACAACTGACTGTTTCTGAGATTCATCAAAGCTTACCGCAACAAAATCAGTATCGCAGGTTATGTAAGCCGTATCGCCCTCTTTATATAAGTCATTGTATACAACATCAATAGTTTCGCCCTTGAACTCTGCCTTGACGTCTTTATTAATGTCCTTGATTATACATTTTATCAATAGCTGCACCTCCATAAAATTTCTATACTTCTATTTTATCTCATTTATCATGTTTTGTCAATGATTAATTTTTATTTGTTAGTGTCAAGTAAAACACTTGACAAAGCTGCGTAAAAATGGTAAAATACCATAAGATACAGAGAAACGGAGACGTATCAAAATACTTTTATTTTGATACGTCTTTTTGATTTATAAAGGAGATAAACATGAGTAATTTAAAAAACAAACGCTTATTTTTGCTTGACATGGATGGCACAATATACCTTGATAATGATTTATTTGACGGAACGCTTGATTTCCTGGAGTATGTTAAAAAAATCGGAGGAAGATATA
The DNA here is from genome assembly GCA_045537455.1 of Candidatus Ornithomonoglobus sp. GTDB lineage: Bacteria > Bacillota > Clostridia > UBA1381 > UBA1381 > Ornithomonoglobus_A. The sequence goes on from JAZSPM010000165.1 coordinate 9,375, forward strand.
TTTTCCTTACAAATAACTCATCAAAAAGTGTAGACAAATACATAGAAAAGCTTGCAAGCTTGGGAATAGAATCAACAGCTGAGGATTTTCTGACTTCAACAAATGCAACAGTTTTATATCTTAATAAAAAAAGTTATAAAAAAATATATGCTTTCGGTACAACTTCTTTTAAAGAGCAGTTGCATGATGCAGGGCTTCCCATTACTGACAAGCTTGAGGACGATATTGACTGCCTTTGCATGGGCTTTGATACGGAGCTTTCATTCCAGAAGCTTGAGGATGCTTGTATATTATTAAACCGCGGCGTAGATTATATTGCAACAAACCCTGACTGGGTATGCCCCACCTGGTACGGATTTGTCCCGGACTGCGGTTCAATAAGCCAGATTTTAGAAACTGCCACAAAAAGATATCCGAAATTTATAGGTAAACCTCAACCTGAAATGGCACTTCTTGCAATTGAACAATCAGGATTTTCAAAAGAAGAAACTCTTTTAATGGGTGACAGACTTTATAC
>JAZSPM010000100.1:0-37816 GCA_045537455.1 Candidatus Ornithomonoglobus sp.
GTCCTGCATCGCATATAATAACAGGTGCATTTGAAAATGTACTTTGAGACATAACTGACGGTACAAGCTTTACTGTTAAGCCCACAATAATCCCCAACGATGTCAGTGCAATATATTTCTTTAAATTCCTTGCCATTATAATCATAAAAAAATCCCTTTCTGTATTAAGCTTTTTATATTAGCTTATTCAAAAAGGGATTTTATAATGTTTTACTGCTTGTCACTTAATATAAAGGAAATGTTTTTTATTTTTTATATTAATGAATCATATTACACAAATCATTGTCTGTTTTATATTAGATATTAGCTTAGCTAATTTTCAGCTACTTGCCAATGCCGCTTCTTTATTTGAATCTTTTCTGTATGTATATGCCTCTATAGTGTAGCTATCATAATTCTCCTCTGTACTGATATAATTATCAAACGTATACATGATTTTATTTTCTTCAGAATTTGTTAGTGTAACTTTATAATAATTTGCATCACTTCTTTTATTCCACACCAAATTCAGTCCACCTACATCATTTTTTTCTGCACTCAGTAATTTAACTAAATTATTATTTTCATCATAAACATTGCTTGAAAAATCAAGCAATCCTGATTGATAATATATATCAGAATCACTTACCTTGGCTGTGTCATCAACATAATTGCCATATACTACATTATACGAAAGCCAGCTGTAATCATTATACTTTGTAGGCTTATCGCCGGATTTTACATCAACATCAGTATTCATATACTTTTGTGCAAGTAAGGAATAAAATTCAGGCTTAATACAATTTGCATATTTATTATCAAGCACTAAATTTCCTGTTTCAGATGCAAAAAAGTAAATATCTTCTTCACAGTTCGCTCCTGAGTCCGGCCATATATCCTTTATATGATTAAACCAATCTATACGTTCTTCAAGATATGAATATCTTCTTTGATATGCTTCCGATTCATTCAAATTATAATTGGGGTCATAATATCCTGCAAGGATAGGTGATGTTTTCATATCACCCTTCATCCTGAATCTTCCGGTAAGTTGATTATAAAATATATAATCCTCTGTATAGTTATTTGAATACTGACCTCTTAAGTTGGTACCTATAATGCAATTATCATAATAATTCTCATCAAAAACATTATCATTGCCGCTATTTGAACCCGCCCCTATTGAAAGACACTCAAAAATATTTCCGTAAATATACTCTGCTTCGCCAATATCATCAATCGATAAGCCGCCCGCATTAAGCTTTGCAATAAAATTATTTATATACGTTGTATCTGTACGCTTTGTTTGGTCAAATTTCTTATGAGATGGCTCTAAATTATTATGATGAACATAATTATATCGTATATGATTATGTCTGCTGTCAAACTGTCCTGCAACATATATTGATGCACCTTCATCACCGAACAACGCTCCCGCAACGCTTTCGTTATATTCAATAATATTTTCGCAGCCTCTCCATATATAAACCATTGAACCCTGATAATTTTCCACCAAATTATGAGAAACAATATTGCCAACAGCACCATCCATATAAACTCCGCTTGAACTCAAGCCGTTCATATGTACGTTAAACACAAAATTCCTATCGGCTTTTAAATTATATATATTATCTCTGCTATCTGCCATTCTTACGCCGAAATCCGCATCTTCTATATAAGAGTTTAGTATTCCGCATTTGGTTGTATTATAAAGATATAAACCTGAAGAAACACATTTCATGTCTGAATTTGTTACAGTAACATTCTCACTGTAAGAAACATCAATCGCTTTTTCGCATCCAAAAAAATTCAAACCATCAAAAACAATATTACTCGCTTTATTTACTTTCATCACACTCTTACAGGCATTCTGTCCGGTAAGATACAAAAAATCATCAGCGTTTATTTTTCCATCTATAGGATAATAATAAAGTCGCTTAGAGTTATCCTCTGCGCACCATTCATTTTCTACATCCAACTCTTCTAAAATATTATAAAAATAATAGTGCGACTTTACCAATTTATTATTATGTAAATTAACACCTATTCCATGAATCATATCATTTGCCGTAGAATATCCTGTCCATATACCATTTGGAAGTGTAATTGTTTGATCAGCTTTATTAATTGATTTAACCAATCCTTCCGTACTTGTCCATGAATACACAAGCTGACCGCTTATTCCGATTTTATTATCGGGATTCTCCCACTCAAAGCAACGCATATCAGACGGCTTGAACACAGGATTTTCTCCATTAATTCCGTTGTTTACAACCTCTGAAATATATAAATCAGATGCATTCGGATATCTCGATATTGAAGCTTTTTTGCCGTTATATATCACGCTCGGCATAGAAGTATTTGTAAATCCATTAATCTTTTCTATACCTAAATCAGAATAATCACAATAATACAGATTATCAATCACATTCTGATTAAATCTTGTTTTTTCCGTTTCTGATAAATCAGTTACTTTTTCAAACCGACTTCCCTGTACTATTTTAGATGAAGTGAATACAACGTCTGCACCGTCAAGGGCTTTGATGATAATATTTGCATTCCCGTTCGAATCACATACAGCATCGTCAAAAACAATATCCTTTTCTGTATTATATTTACCTTCGCACAGGTATATTGTTTTCCATTCGCGCTTTCGTTCTTCACTCCAGCCCGAAATCACTGAAAGTGCTTTGGTTAGAGTCTGATAAGGATACTCCATGCTTCCATCATTATTGTCATTTCCGTAAGGCGACACATATAAATTATGTTTTGTTTTTATATCTGGCACTTGCGGGATTTCAACATCTTCATCCACTTCAGCTCTTGCTGCCTTATATCTTTCATAAACATTTTCACTTGTAAGCTCTTTGTATTCTGTATCTTCCATGTATTGACTACCAAGCATCACCTCATTTTTCGAAAGATATGAAACAGGTATTAAAGTCTCCCTATCCTGCCATACAAAAATTTTTATAGTATCATCCTCAGAAATATCAGAAATCTTATAACTTACTGTTAATTTTTCTTTTTCTCTCAGACTGCTTTTATCATTTAAAGACTTAACCTGCTTTAAAATTCCTCCTTCATTAGAGTAAACCGCAAATATTGCCATAAAATCCTCTGAGACAACATCAATCAAGCTAAAATCTGCAGTTATATTAACATGCTCATCTTCTCTTGTAATCTGTGCCGGAACACTCACAAGCTCTGTATATGAAGCTACAGCACTTACAACAGTATCAGCCGCACCTTTATTTCCTATTCTGAGACTTAATATACATTCTTCAAGATTTTGCTCCTTATCCATATATATTCCAAATTGATATGTGCCATCTGCTTCAACGATCACTTCATCAAGAAACAAAACTTCATCACCGTTCATTAGTTGTGCGGAAATACTTCTGCTCTCATAATCAGAGCGTTTTTCCTCAGGTATATGTCCCGTTATAACCAAACTGTTATATTTTTTATAATGCGTAACATTCTCCGCTTTTGAACTTATATATGGAATATTAATTATCGAAAACATTAAAATTACACATAAAAATGTTTTAAAATACTTTTTCATTAATTATATCTCCTTCAAAAAAGGGGAGATTATAAATCACAAAAATCCAATCTCTCCCCTAAATACTTTATTGTGCAGTTATTTCAACAGTATAAGACACAGGCTGTGCATATTCTCTTGCCGCTTCCCACGCAATATCCATAGTATTTTCAATTTCTTCTACAATCTGTGCATATTCCCAGAATTTTTTGTATGAGTTAATGAACATATTGGAGGCAAAAGCCTTTAAAAATCTATCATATCCTAATTCGCTGTAAATAGCATATTGTCCATCATTATAAGATACAGTAATTGCAATATCTCTTAACTTATTTTCTGCAGTTCTTTTTTTAGATAACTCAGTATAAACACTGTTTGCACGTTCAAGATTCGGATTTTGAACTAATGTAGCTATATTAATGCCTTTCTCAAATTCTGCACCTGCATAGCTTCCTGCATCCACTCCATTTAATGTCAAGTTATATTTGCCATCAGTATCAAATCCGCCTATTTTTATAATTTCATTATTCAAAGCCTCTGTAAGCTCAGGTAGCACAGCTAATGCAGCGTTGTAACCACCATTTTGTGCCATAGGCTCTGATTTTGGTGAATATGTATAACTGATTTTATTTCCATCTGTCACTAAATTGCTTACTTCACAGTTATATGCATTTACTGTTCCATCAGATGCAATATCCACAGATGCAACATACGGGTCTACTCCCTGCTCCTTTAAAATGCTGTAAGCAATCAGCAATGAACCGTGTGTCGGATTAGGATGGATTCTGTCACTTCCTGTTATTACATACTTAATTTCTGCATTTTCTTCTCTGTAAGTAATATCTTTTGTAATTGTATTAACATCAAGTAATTCTACATCTTTTTCCGCAGCCATTGTTTTAAGCTTAGCACAAAGCTTTGTAATCCACGCATCTGTTCCGTCATTCTGGGCTGTTGCACCTGTTACAATTTCTCGCTCATCATATACAGTCGGAGTAACCAATATAGGCTTAATATTTTTCTTCAAAAGACTATCAATAAGCTTCCCTGTATTAGTGCAAGATGCTTCAAGCTTTTTATTGTGTCCTGCTTCTGTATCATAATTATGCCACCACACATCATTAACGCCGTACATAAGCATAACCTTATTCGGATTTTCCTTTAAAATATCCCAATTAAGTCTTTTATAAATTTTTTCGGCACCTTCGCCATTTATTCCCTTATTATAAAATGTTATCTCACGTTCAGGATATCTCGTCATATAAAAAGCTTCAAGCTGTGTAGGATAGCCGTAATCATCTGTAATACTATCACCAACTACTGCTACCACGTCACCATCCTGAAATACGGGGTCTCCTGCAATCTGTTTATTAGCTTTTGAAAGCGGCAGATTCTTTACAAAATCCTGCCATACAAAAATCTTTACAGTATCTTCGTTATCGACTCCATCAAGCTTAGCATCAAGGAAAAGCTTATTGGACACAGTATCTATTTCAGCTAAGTTTTCATCATATGTTTTAACATTTTTTAACACTCCGTTTTTATATACCGCCGCAATAACCGTATACTTATCACACAAAGCATCAATTTCATCAAGGTCTGCTGTTATTCTTGCACTTGTGCCTTCGACTTTTACATTAACCTGCACAGGTACACATTCAGAAGATTTTGATATAGCACTAAGCAAAGTATCCTGAATATCATCATTTCCTATTCTGACTTTAAAATCCAAATCCTCTGCATTGTAATCACCAATATCGACAACAAACTCATAGCTTCCGTTCTCTTTAACTATTTCTTCGCCAATATATAAAATATCATTGACATTCTTTAGTGTCATACTTACTGACTTTCCGACATAATTCGAAAGCTCCGTTACAGGTATATCACCGTTTACTATTAACTTATTATAGAAGGTATGGTTTGTAAGATTTACTGCAAAAGCAGTAAATCCTACAAAAGACATAATAACAACATATAATATAGCATATAAAACTGTTTTGGTGATCTTCTTTTTCATAAAATCCCCTCCATAATTATTTAATTAAAATTCCATCTGTAGTAGCCTTTGTGTTATCCATTATCGAGAAATATCCAAATTCATAATGCGGATTTTCATCTACCCAATCAAAAATATTCGCGCCGTCAACATTAACTATAATTCTTAATCCATTTTCAACAAATTCACATTTTGTATCAATCTTATGCCATGTATTTGGAGCTATAACTTGACTGTTGTTTTCAAGCTTAACCTTTACGGCACCTCCTGATTCTACAGGATATTTCTGAAGCTCTATAAAGTCTTTCTTTACTACAACATAATATCCTTTATTAGAAGTAATAAGAGCACCCTCTGTTTTTATCTGCTTGATACCAAACGCAGTCCATTGGCTCATGGCTCCGAAATTAGCATTAAATGAAACTGTTTCGTTTGGAGATATTAATCTGTTATCATAACCCAAACCATAATCTGATTTTGCCTTAACTTTAAACGCACCATCTTGCTGTATTACTGAATCAAATCCAACCGCACTAAAGGTTTCAGTATTTGCTTTATCAAGAGTTCTTGTATAAGGTATTAAATTATCCTGCAATGTTATTAATGTCTGTATATAAATTGAATTTATTTCTTCTTCTATTTCTTGATTAAGCTTTAATTTCTCAACCCTCTTTTTAGATTTTTCAATTAATGAACCAATCAAATCCTTAGTTCCCTGTTTATAAACAGCAACGCCCTTATCTGTACCGTCATCTTCTGAAAGCTTATCCAATAATGTATTAATTTCTTCTATTTTTGCATTATATCCGTCGTAATTTAAAACCTCTTGTGATGCCACTTCATCATAATTTCCGGTTCTAAAAGATGCCACTTCAATATCCGAGGTATTGTCTTTAAATCTTTGCCCTTCAGAAACCGCTTCAACCTTCCAGTAATAAACACTGTCAAAGTCAAGCCCCTCTTTTAGAATATAATAGTTTTGCATCGTTTTCGCTGTTTTAATAATTTCTGTAAAATCCTTATCCTTTGCAACAGTAATTCTATAAAATGTTGCTATAGGATTTTTACTCCATTTAAATGTCACACTATAAGGAAGCTGGAAATCGCTTTCATCTATATAGGTAGGAATTGATGGGCTCATTTTTATATAGTCACCATAATTTGTTATTAAATTATCAGCAATTATAACACCCATTCTCTCCTGCGGCGGTAACGGTTCAAATCCCGGAACATCCCTATAAACCATTGAGTCAGCTTTTATGTTATAGTTTTTATTTGCATAATCCACAAAAACATCATCATCAACTGTGTATACTACATTCCCCGAATAATAGGCATCACTTTCTGCAGTATAATAATCCGAATAAAATATATCATTTGAATTATACATAACATTATTTACATATGCAGTTCTTTTCATGCCGAAAAAGTCATCCCACTCATCAGATTCCATAAGCTTCTTTTTACTTTTCCCCACATCCTTATATTCTCTTCTGAGCTTTATAAGATCCTTCCACGAATCATAAAGTGCAGGAAAACGATTCATCCATTCCTCGGAATAATATTTATATTTTCCGGCTTCCTCCTGTGGACTATAGTAAAATAATGTATCTAACAATCTTGCATTTAAAGTAGCTTCCATACCGTTATTCCAGAAGTTTTCACTATTATATATACTTGCCTTTTTTAATTGATCAATTACTACATTATTACATATTACATTATCACTTCCACCATGCATAAATATAGTACATTCCTGAACAATATTACCATACACATAGTTTCTTCCTGTAGTATTATCAAGATATATACCGAACGGAGCCTCTCTTATCGGATCAGTCCCGTCATGAAGATAGTTATATCTTACTATGTTTCCTATCGTAAATGAAACACCCTCAAAATATATCAAGCCTCCGTCTATAGTTGTTCTTGGACCTCCTACTACTTCGTTATACTCAAAAATACTTTCTACCTGTTCTGCAACATATATACCCATACTGTCAGGATTTGAAACTTCATTATGAGATATAATATTCTGAACTCCACCTCTTGTATATATACTTCCTACCACTGTATTATTCTGAATAAAGTTTCGTGTAGGCGTAAGAGTCGCTTCGTCTCCGCCCATAACATTTCTTGTCAGATGAGATTCTATATCTATTGCTCTTCCGTAATTATCCGAAACTATATTGTTTGAAATAACGCCGCAGTTTTTTCCATAGTATAAGGATATTCCATAGTTTGTTTTAGAAATATTGCATCTCTGAATTACATTTTGATAACCTTGTAGCTTTACTGCATATCCAGATGAGGATTCTATTGAAACATCACTTATAACCACATGCTTTGAGTATCTTTCAAATGTAATTACATTTGACAACTTTGATGAAAAAGATATTGTGGAATTTTCTATATCGCCCATCGGATAGATATACAACATTCCCGTAGCATTATCTATCATCCATTCACCCGGTATATCAAGCTCTTCTAACACATTCAAATAGTAATATGTATGATTTGCACTGTACTGGGCTCCGTATTCTGTATTGCCGTCTGTTCTTATTGATTTTTTATCCGGATTAAAGCTTTTTATTTTATAATAACGATTAAACCAGTCAACATCAAATCTTCCTTTGAGCCATATATTTCCTGTATTTTCCCAATTAAACGGTCTTGGGTCAATTATTTGAAATTCAAAGCCATCGGCACCAAAATTTTGTTTCTTATAATGAGGAAATGCAGGACTTTTTACAGTTCCTATATCAATCATACCGTTGACTGCACCCTCACCCTCATACTTGGCAGTTCTTACCTCCTCAGAGTTTGGCCATCTGGCAACATCATAAGCTGTTCCGTCAACAGATAAATTCCAATTATAAGAGCCTTTCAGATTTCCAAGCGAATATCCAAGTTTTGTTAAATCTGCTGAATATACAAGACCTCTTACTTTTTCAGGAAGCTTTCTCATTGCAACCTCATCATCTGCTATTTTAAGGTCTGAGCCTTTTATCGAAATACCACCCGAAATAACAGCTTTTTCATCGTTATAGCCACTAATTATAGTTGGAGTTTCTGCTGTTCCTGCAAGCACATCAGGAATAGTTATACCTTTCTCTGTACGATATATTCCCTCTCGGAGATATATTACCGCACCGCCGCTTTTATCCTTTATTGTTGCTGTTTTTTGTATTGCTGCTTCTATAGTCTTTAAAGGACTTTCAATAGTACCGGGATTATAATCCTGTCCGTTTGGAGAAACAAATATTTTATGCTTATAATCCTGTGCATCAAAAGGTTCAAAAAGCGGAATTTCATCAGGATAATCACTCCTCACCTCATAAAATCTCTCAAGATTTTCACTACCGTCCGCATCTTCGCTCAAAGGCGTTATTGACCTGAACTCATCACTTAATCCAAAAGTAAAATCACGCGTTGTATTTGTTTCGTCTGCGGCAAACACACCATACTCTACTAAGCCCAATGCTGCAACAACAAATATCAAACTACATATTTTTTTTAATAGCATAATGTATTCACCTCTTTATTTTATGACATAAATCCAAGAGCCCTGATATGTTCTCATAACAACCTTTGATCCCTCTCCTGTCTGAAGATACCCTTCTACATCATAATGATTTCCTATTCTTACCTTTTCTCCCTCCTCAGGATCATATACTATACATTGCAATGAACTGAGCGGGAACACATACTGATCATTAAAAGTTATATCTTTTACAGCCGGATTTTTTCTATAAGAAAGTCTAATATATTCATTATCCTTATCATAAATCCAACCGTAAATAAGTCTTGCTTCAGCAGATGTAACTGTGTTGTAAAGATTACCCTTACCATTGCTTTGAACACCTGAATCATAATATAGACCTTCAAAATTGTCACCGTCAGATGCTGCACTGTACATTATTACTATCTGACCCGGAAGAATCATATTTGTTTTTCTGTCTTTTCCAAATTTTACAAGGTCACCAACCTGAACCGGTCTTCCTGACCATCGGCATACAGGGTCTACACCTTTATACAATACATCATAAAATGCACTACCGTTTGTATATTCTATTTTCGTTGCCAACTCGCCTTCATTATCTAATACTGTAGTCATTTTTGTTACTACAACTTCATTAAAATATCTTGTAGAATGTGAAAGCGACAAATCATATTCTCCGTTACTCTCACTCTTTACACATATAACTTCAGCAATCATTGCATTTTTATCACTTACATAAGCAGTGAGAGGGCGTCCGGCATTATATACCGCTGTGAAAGTTCTTGCAAGTCCTGAAAAATATCTGTCGGTCTCTCCACCGGTCGGTGCAAAAAAACCAACGGTATCGGCTCCCACTGCCATCTTATATACACCTAACGTTGTGCTGCTGAAGTTCACTGCGGTATTATGCATTCCGCTGACTATCTGCCACTCTTCGGTTTTTGCATTAGCTGCAAGCACCGGAAAATCTATCTCTGTAATCTCATTCTCATTATTTACTCTGATTTTTGCCACATAGCCGATTCCGTAGGAGGCATTCATTATTGCCTGATACTGTGCCGCATAAGTCTTATATCGTTCTCCATCTATCTCAACACTCTTATTCAATTCAAGTGTTTGAAGATTATTTTTATCAGTATATAACTTCATAAATGTCTTTTCACTGTTATCTTCAGTATAAGCATTTATGACATAAGCATACATTCCTGATTTTTTTGATGAATTCACATTATATACTATTTTTCCGTTATGATTTGAGAGTAAAATTGTTTTTTCTCCAACAATGTCTTTTCTGAAAACAGGTGCTATCTGCTTAAGTACACTGTAGCTTGTATCATTTAAAACAACATATACAGTTTCTTCTTCACTGACACTGCTTACATTTCCTTCTATTTTGTCTGTCGAAATAATGATTTTTGCATAATCATTATCAAGTGTCCTCGCCACCGACAATACATCATATTCTTTTACACTCAAAAAATCTCTTTTTGCACCGTTTTTATCTGTTATCACCACTTCATCATATTCCTCAAAAGTAATATCAGCCGGCTCATCAAGATAGTTTGTAAATGTTTTTGTTTCTTCGCTATAACCCTTAACAACAATAGTTTCATAAGACGTAATATGACAAATATCGTATCTACCGTCACTATTATTGTCGACAAGTACAACCTCGCCGTTTTCAGGCTTTAAAATTTTATCAAACTGCTCTTGTGTTAATGAATTTTCATTTGAGATAGATTTTGTGTTATAAACAATTTTATATTCCTTATTAAGTACATATTTTTTATCCTTGTTACCTTCAGAATATACATATGTATTATTTTTAAAACTGCTTATATTTTCAGCATCAAGAGAAACAACATCATTATTATATTGTTCCATATAATAAACAATATTTTCACCGTCAACTTCTTTATAATAAGCTTTTACCTTATATCCCAAATAGCCGTTTTCTCCGCTTTTATTTGTATATGTTTCTCCCTCTATTACAATTACATCGCCATTTACTTTATTTTCACCGTAAATAGAGGTAAAACCATTATCAGTTATAATGCCCCACACTTCATTAATACCAAAATAAATTTCCATAAGCGGTGCTCTGTCACTATATTCAAAGCTCGTTCCCGAAGAAAAATATTCCTTTGGCATAATCTCTGTAAACAAAGCATTATAAATCATTTTTAACGCATCGTTTTTTTTCAGATTTTCTTCATATTGTATGCCCTTTGTTAAATCAGAACTTAGATTTTGAGAACTTTCGTATCCCATAATTCTGTATAATATAGAACACGCATGATCTGTTTTTAAAATTTCATCAGGTTTAAAATACAGTTCCGAAAAGCCTGTAACACAATTTCTATTCTTCAGAATCATTATACCCTGATAACATTCATGAGTTTTGGGAACATCCACAAAATACTGTTCCTCCGAAACGAACGATTCTCCGTTCGGAATTAATCTTGCAGCAAACTTAGCAAATTCACCTCTTGTAATATATTCATCACCGTTGCTTAATTCCTCAGTTTTTACAAAATTTAATTTTGTAAGGAAATTCTTTATATTTTCATCTGAATTTGCTGATACGCTGCCTGCAAGTGCACAGATAAAAATCATTATTACAAAAATGGATTTATAAATCTTTTTCATTAGCTTCATCCTTTCTGCTTAAGCTTTAATAATATATCAAATATGTTAATCTATTTACTTAATATAATTTCTTTAATTTTGTTTCTCAAAGCAAATAAAAAATCTGAGTTTCTAGGATATTTTCTAAATGTAATCTCTGTCCTTGCTTCTTCTTCAATAAGCTTTATTACCTGCTCTTTACCTATCTGTTTTTCGAGTATTCTTAAAAATTCCATATCCTGTAATGCTTCTTTAAAAACAACTGCCCTTAATGATAGCATTGGACCGTTTTGCCCCGGATACACACTAAATGCATCTCCCGAAGGGAAGGCTTTATCTGCTGATGAAGTAATATATGGATTTATCGAATACAGGGAATACTGACTGTAGTAAAAATTAAAACCCCATTGCAAAAAGCCCTTGATGTCATACTTATACATTTGTATGCCAAGTATTCTGTTTCTATAAGAAGGCATTGCCATAAATCGATTTGAAACCTCTTCATCCTGAACACAGCAATAATATGCCCACTGATTTTTGATTTTTTTCTCCAAAAACGGTTCTATATGGTTTATAGCAGTTACCGGCACTGTTATAAAACCCTTGTTATAAAAATCAATTTTTGATACTGCATCCATTATCGGTCTGTCCTCTATAAATGGCTTTACTAAATTAAATGCATATTCATATCTTTCAATATCATTTAATTGAGGCTCATCCGACAAATGAAAATAGCACTTATCAAATACTTGTTCATCCTTTAATACCTTCACAAGCTCCGGCAAAAAGCTTAATAAAAATTGTTTATATTCCTCACTTTGAGAGTTTGTATGCCACCCGAATTTGTAATATTCTCTGCCGTTTTCATTTACTACAATATTAGGTGCCGCATGAAGACCCCACTGAGTGAACAAGTGTGATATTTCAAGATACCGTATACCATTTTTTCTACAAAGACCTATCCACCGTCTAAGAAGCGTAAAATCAAAGCTGTATCTACCATCAGAATTATAAATCCCTACAAGCTGTGTACATGGTCGCTTATGTCCCTCTGCCGTATCAAGCGGCGGAGTTATTACAGGCGTTAAAATCATATTAACACCTGTATCAGCCGCCATTTTCATATATTTATCAATAAGCTCCCAATGTTCTTCGCTATATATTTTTACTAAATGAGCTGATGCAATACAATCTGTATGAAACCACTGTGTATATATAATTTCCTGCTCAGGCAATGCATATTTTAATTTTTCAATATGCATTACCGTTTCTTGTTTAAATCGTTCATCAGGTTTGTATACAACATTTCCATCAAAATTCAATGTGATTGTGTAAACTCCTTCATTTAAGCTTTCAGGGAGTTTTACTCTTACCCAGATTACTGCATAACCATCACTGAATTTAATATAATTTTCCTGTTCTGCCAACGGAATCAACAGATCAGGCATTACACCTGCATCTTTTGTTAAAAAGTCCGAATCTCCCGAATCTATATTAACAGGAAAATCCATCACCGTATCTTTTACCACATAAAGCTCTACATACTCATTTATCAAAGAATCTACCGAAACTTTAGCCTGAATACGTTCTTTTGAGCTTATAACTACCTGATAGGAAAAAACTTCATTAGCAAATACCTTTTCATAAGTTATATCTTTAGCTTTTATATTACCAATATTCCTAACTTTTTCAAGAGAATTAATCTGTCTTATTTTAAAATCCATACTGAGTATTCATTAATATCATAAATGATATTAAATCCTCCCCTCCCAAAAGCTTTAATTTTTACTTACGGTATATGTTTCTTTATTATAATCAACTGTTATAACAGTACCGTCAGAATACATTATCCTAAAAACATTATCCAAAATTTTTTCATGACTTTCCATAAATTCCGTCTGAAGATGTAAAAGTTTTTTATACTCTTCATAGCCTTCTTTAACTTTTGCGACCGAGTTTTTTAACTGTTCATCTGTCGTACAACGTGCATCGTCATTTCCCATCCAGTTAAATCCATTATTCGTAAAAACCGAATAGAAATAATATGAAGGTCTGCCACCGTATTCAATAAACTTTAGTCTTGTTGCTTTATCTTTAAATGTGTAATTAACTGTTTCAGGATATGGATTACTTAAAACCGTACCGTGATATATAAGCTGCCATAATGGCACAGATTCATCACACAACTCTTTATCTGCAAACGAAAAAGCATCAACATAAAGTCCATAGTCTAAAAACGGAGCTACAGCATCGTGTGCAGATTCTGCAGAAACTCCACCAAAAAGCTCTTTTGCCAATAAGCAAAGCTCCTGTGAATACTTTACAGATTGCTCCGTTGTGACATAATGCTCCATATTATAACATCTTCGTGGATGGATAGAGCCTAAAACATCAATATAATGAGTTCCTGAAAATCCTAATTTTGCAACCTTAGGCAAGGTATCTTTTGCCTGTTCTAACGCAACCTCAGGACACAGCTCATGCATTTCTCCGCCGCTCCACACATATTCGCTTATAATTGGTTTCCCCGATATATCGGTTCTTGTATTATCTAATGAAAATACATCTGCAATTTCATACTGGTCTGTACTGTTGGTATGGCAGTTAATCTGATATCCCATATCCTGTGCTTTTTTTATCAATGCTTTTAAATCTTTTTCTCCGCCAAGCTCCTCTGCTACCGGAAAAGCCTGCGGCCATCTTCCATCGTGACCTTTGACATTCCACCCCACAAGACAAATATCAGCTTTATCAACACCTTGGGCTTTAAGCTCATCTAAAAGTTCACCTACTCGATTAAAACTACAAGCAGTATACATTTGAGGTTCGTTTTCCAGGTTCTGATGCTTTATTTCCGCCGGTGCAGGTTTCCACCCGCAGCGTATTCTTATCATCACAGAATCTTTACTGTACTTTAAAGACTTACTTTTCTCCATTCGTTTTGAAATAGGAGTTATTTCTCCTCGTTCAAGCTTTAAATTCCGATACTTCCTGGCCATTGATGAATAATTTGCCTCATCTTCTTTCAGCATATAATATTCAATTTTAATGTCCTCACACAGATTCTCTCCGTTTATCTCATACATAGGAAAAACACTGTATAAACCGTTTTTCTGACTTACTCTTAATGAATAATCGTATCTCATTCCGGAAGCAATTCCTACAAAATTCTTATTATTAGACTTTATTCCCCATAACGGAATATTATTTTCTTTCAAATCATATGAAAATTCCTGTTTATGTTTGTTAAAATAACACAAGCAATAATCGTAGCATTTATCACTTCTGGGAAGAAGAATATATCCATCATCTTCTATATCTGCAACATTCCCAAAATAATCAAGGATTATTGTTTTAACATTGGAAAAATTAAAATTCTTACTGACACTTATGCCGATATATTCTTCTTTTTCTTCAATTATTACAGGTATTCCTATCTTTTTTCCATCAAAGGAAACACCGTATATATTCATATTCTCCTCCGCTGTTACATTAAATTATGACAATATCTTATCTAGGTCTGCAATAAGCTTTGCTGCCTCTGCTCTTGTTGCATTATTTTTCGGTGCAAAGGTATTATCTCCCATACCGTTGATTATACCTTCTCCTGCAAGAGCGGATACCGCTTCTTTTGCATAATCACTAATATCTTCTATATCAGCGAAATCATTTTTCGGATTAGCAGTAAACTCATACTTTTGTGCTATTAATACGTTATAAATCATAACTGCCAAATCCTGTCTTGTAATAAGTTTTCCTGTTCCAAACATTTCTTCTGATATACCATTAACAAAGCCTGCATCCTTTGCTGATGCAACATACGGTGAATACCATGCATCTTCAGGACAATCTGAAAATTCACATGCTGCTGTATCATCAAAGCTATTCGAAGAAATAACAATCATTTTAACAATCTGTTCTCTTGTTACCTTATCACCCGGAGCAAATTTCTTATCAGAAACTCCCGAAACAATACCTCTTCTTGTAAGATATTCTATCGAATCCTTTGCCCATGGGAATTTTTCTAAATCATCAAACAATGCACTTTCTGTAGTTGTTGAAATGGAAGAAGGTCCCACAACAGGCGAAGTCATACTATTTCGACTTGGGCCTCCACCTGCACCCGAGCCACCTCCAGTAATACCGGTTTCCTTCTTTGCCGCTTTTACAGCAGCATCAAATTTTGCCTTCAAGTCATCTCCATCGCTGAATAAAACACCCACTAAATCTCCAGTTACCAAAGTTTTCTTGCTATCTGAAAGTTTGTTATAATCCGAAAAATCAATTTCACTGTATTTGATTCCTTCTTTTAACTTGCTAAGAATTAGTGAATAATGCGTTAATGCTGACAATTCATCAAGATAATTAATCTCGTTTTGTATTTCTTCAACATGCCCCATAAATTGAGAAACGAAATCCGCATTATCAGGGCCTTTTAAATTTTGACGATTTTCATCAATTCGCTTTTTAAATAATTCCTTCTCTCTTTCAGAAACAAAATTATTTTCTATATCTATTCCCAATCCTGCATTATACTCAACTGTTTTATTATATAAGTCTTTCTTTGGAATTTCGCCACTTGCAATCTTTTTTATAAAGTTTTCTACCAAATCATCAAGTCTTATAAATTCAAGTGTTGAATAATATTTTCCGTTCTTTGTTATTACATAAACAGAATAATCTCCTGATTCTTTTGTAAGCCTAAAGCTTTCTTTAACCTCAGAATTTGACACTTGGGAGTATCCAACATATACAAAATCTTTTGTCATATCAAGCGGTATGTTTTCTCCCGCTAAAACAACTATTGTATAAAGCTCCGCTGTATCATCTGTTTTTGCTCCTATTCCGACTATTGAATTAACTGCATCATACGCACCCACAAAAAAGTCAGATAAACTTTTATCAGTACTGAACTTATCTTCAAGCCCTGCAACTCCCTTAACACTGTCGGGTTCATGCAATAATGTAAGAGATGTATCCCATGCAAAAATCCTTACATCATCTGCACCATGTGCTGTATCGCTCTCAAATTCAAAGAGCTTTTGTGCAGTTTGATTTGATTCGACATTAACATCTTCTACTTTAAAATCAAGCATTTCGCCTTCTTCTGTATACAAGCCAACTCCAACCTTTACATCCGCATCTGTATCAGAAGTATTTTTTATCACTGCATTATAGCTTATTTTTGACGCTTTATCAAGTCTGTAGCCATAAGTATCAAGTATTGCCTCAACTGCTTTGGTATCTACAAATACTGAATTAGCTTTTTTAGTTATAAAGGCTCTTTCAAAATCCATACCCATAGCACGAAATTCTTTTGATAGAAGTCCGGAAAGGTTAAAATTATACATAGTATACGGTTTGAGATTTTGTAATTTTATCTTATACTCAGTATCGCTAATTTGAGAAACTTCCTTGACTGCATCTGTTACTTCATTTTTATCTTTATCTGTAACAAAAACTGCATCTTTGACTAAATCCATATCAACAGCTTCATTAAATCCTATTACTATATTATCTGTATCGACGTAATAATCATTATGATTAAAGCTACAATCTATTATGCTTAAAGTATTTGTAAGTCTTTTTACACTGTAATTTTTAATTTCGATATTCGCCGGAGTATTCTCTTCCGGTGTAATATTTATAAACGTTCTGTAAAAACACATCATATCCGTCCAACTGTACGGTTTATTAGTTACCCAGTTCGGAAGTGTCTTCATATTGACAGTTACCTTTTCACCATCCGGCTTAACAAAGGTTGCAATACCTTTCAGCATATTTACATAACCCTTAACTTTCACCCAGTCATCGCCTATTTCAGTGTCAGGAATAACTACAACAGCATTTCCAACATTTTCTTTATAAGCAACAATACCTGTTCCTTCCACATAGTTTACAATGAGATTAACAATAGTTGCTGAAGCCGGTTTGTTTGTCGCATTATTTGTGGTATAAAATCCAAGATACATACTTGATGATGCAATAACAGTTTTATCAGGTATTTTAATATCATATTCAAATGTTATTGTACTGTCTTTTTCATAATTATTTTCCTTTGCCTCTATTACAGGGCTTGCGTGCGTGGCATTAGGATAAAAATTAACATTTGCTGCAGCAGTAAGAACTGCTGAGTTTTCCCCTGTTACAACAGTACCATTTTTCGTACTGCTTGAAAACCATGGCTTGCTTAAGTCTGCAGGCTTCAGAACCTCTACTGTAGAGCCATTCGTGTCAGGCTGATAAGGGTCTTCTTCTAAAATTTCTTCATTTTGCTTTGTTCTGAAAGCTACCTCATATTTTTCTCTTAATGGAAGTCCCGATTCACTTGTAAGCGTTGAATCAATAGAAAGTGTATAACCCGTAAACTCCATCAAATCATCAACAGTAAGCTTTACCTTGTAATCACTTAAATTTTCAATGTCAAATTCAACCGGTCTGCCATCCTCGTTGAGAAACTGTATTTTGCTTTTCACAGCATCTGCCAAAACTATATCTGAAAAAACAAATTCCGCTGAAAAAGCTCCTGCTGCAACCTGTGAGTTATTTTCTATATTTGAAATAACCGTCATATCCGTTGGAACCTCTGTTGTGAATGTTAATTCCGTTTTCCCAATCAACATTTCGTATGTAGAAATTCCACTAATAGTTAAAGTGTACTCTGTTCCCGACTGCATACCTTCAAAACTAAATGAAATACCGTTTTCGCCATTTTGATTTACATTTGCTACAATTTCTGTATCATCAGCTGCGGTTATTTTAATTTTCTTAGCAAAATCTGCCGCATTTACCGCCATATTAAAGTCAGCGGTAAAATTATGATCAAGCGCAATATCTGTTGCTTCATCAGTAACATTAAGTACAGGCGTCTGCTCTATTAATTGATATACCTCTACATCGTCAATATAGAATGGATTTGTAGGCTTAAAGCCTGAAGGTGTTGATATTCCGAGTGCGTCAGCTCTGAAGCTGTCGCTGAATACAGTCTGCATAAATTGACTACCCGTAAAATCCGAAAGCTTAAGTGCACTTGTTACATTTTTTCCGTCTAAGTATACTTTCTGTGCTCCGCCTGTCTGATTTTCAGGGTTAAGAACAAATGTAATCTCATGCCATTCATCTGCTGTTAACTCTGTATATCTGCCTTGAAAGTAGCCGCTATCTGCATAAACCAATTTACCACTGATTTTAGCAAGGGCATATCTTCCATTTATCGTATCATTAGTATGAAATGAATCATCTGTATTATAAAGATTTGGTACTAATCTTATATAGTTATTAGAACTATTCAATTCCGCCAGTAATGCTGACGATACATAAAACTTTGTTTTAAATATAAGAGATTTTGAGGAATCATAATTATAATCCGCCCAAGTTTTGTTGTCTTTATTTGCAATTCCAAGCGAAAGATAATTATTTGTAACCGCTGTTATTTTATATGCCTTGTTCCCTTCGCCAAGCAATGCCGTAATATCATCAGACACTTGCGAAATATCCATATTTGTTCCTGTAATATTCTTTGTTGCAACTTCATCATTATAATCGGCATTTATAAAATAGTTGCGGGTTTGAGTATTTTCTGCCATAACAACAGCCTGAGAAAAAGCTCCTGCTGTCATTATAAATGATAACCCTAAGCTGATTAATCTTTTTTTACTCAACATATATCTCAACCTTTCTTTAAGTTTATATAACATACCGGACAATATTTACCTATCATCCGGTATGTTTTATTATTTTACGATATGAACAATTAATTATTTAGTCCATGCTGTATCAAACTGATGGAAAGGAACCATATTATCAAGATTATCCCAAAGCATAAGCTTAATCTGATCTGCTTTTGAACAATCTTTTGTTGCTGCCATTTCTACAGGAATTGACAAATCTGTTTCTGCTGTAATATCTTGTGTATCAAGTGCAATCAACTTATCATCTTCGTCATATACTGCCATTATCAACACAGCCGCTGTTCTTCCTTCAGAACCTTCCTTTAAAGTTACATTTGTGCTTACACCATTAGTTGTCGGCGTGATTTCTGTCCAGCTATCAATATAAATATTGTAGGATTTTGCTGAACTAAATGTACGTTTTGCATCTGTAGTTAATCTCTGATAATATATATCGAGTAATCCACTTTTTACAGTAATAGTATACTCTTCACCACTTAAAAGAGAATAATTAACAGTTGCACTCATGCCGTCTGCTGCAAAGCTCACAGTAGTACCTTCTACACTATAACCAGTTGAATTTGTTACAGCAATCTTTGATGCATCCGCTTTAACAGGATTTGAGAAGTTAATTTTCACATAATCCTTTGTCGGTTCTTCAAACTCAACTGCAAATGCTTCATTTGCCTGATATACTGATACATCGTCTATATAGAACGAATTTGTAGGCTTAAAGCCTGAAGCTGTTGATATTCCGAATGCGTCTGCTCTGAAGCTGTCACTGAACGCTGTCTGCATAAATTGAGTTTCTGTATAATAGTACAGTCCCAAAGCATCTGATACGTCTTTTCCGTCTAAGTATACTTTCTGTGCTCCGCCTGTCTGATTTTCAGGATCAAGTACAAATGTAATCTCATGCCATTCGTCTGCTGTAAGCTCTGTACATCTGTTTGCAAAACCGT
This sequence comes from Candidatus Ornithomonoglobus sp., assembly GCA_045537455.1. Taxonomy (GTDB): domain Bacteria; phylum Bacillota; class Clostridia; order UBA1381; family UBA1381; genus Ornithomonoglobus_A. The sequence goes on from JAZSPM010000100.1 coordinate 20,288, forward strand.
TATTATCTCCGTAAACCAATTTACCATTTAGCTTAGCTAAAGAATATCTTGAATTTATTGTATCATTAGTATGGAATGTATCATCTCCATTATAAAGAGCCGGTACTAATCTGATATATTTGCTACTGCTGTCTAATTCTGCTAACAATGCTGATGATACATAGAACTTCGTTTTGAATATCAACGGCTTATTTGCATCATAGCCGGCATCTGCCCATGTATTATTTGCCTTATTTGCTACTCCAAGTGTAACATAATTGTTTGTAGCAGCTGTTACTTTATAAGCCTTATTTCCTTCACCAAGCAATGCCGTAATATCATCAGACACTTGCGAAATATCCATATTTGTTCCTGTAATATTCTTTGTTGCAACGCTCTTGTTGTAGTTTGCATAAATCATATAATTTAACGCATCGTCGTGTTCAGGTACAAACACAGGAGTTGTTATCTCAAAAGATTTTGTTCCTGAAACGCTCTGATAATAATTATCTTTTGCTACTGCATTAATTTTATAAGCTGTTCCATCCGCTGCATCGTAGAACTTAACAGTTGCTTTTGTTCTTGTTTCATCAAGTGTTACGCTGTAATCAAAATTAACTGCTGTGTCATCTGCATTTGTGATTGTGACAACCTTCTTACCGTCTAAACCGTCTGCAACAGGTGCTGAGAATGTAACCTCTGATGAATACTGTCCGTCATAATTGTTTTCTGCTGTGAATGCATTCTTTGCCTGATATACTTCTACATCATCAATATAGAACGGATTTGCAGGCTTAAATGTCGAAGGTGTTGCAATGGCAAACGCATCTGCTCTGAAAGTGCTATCAAACGTATTCATAGTCATAAGATCTAATCGGATATTCCCTGATACATCTTCACCATCTATATATACCTTCTGTTTGCTTCCTGCTGTATTTTCAGGATCAAGCACATATGTAATTTCATGCCATTTATTTACTTCAAGCACCTTACATCTGCCTGTATAGTAGTTAGAATCTCCATATACTAACTGATTATTAACCTTTCCTAATGCGTATCTGGCTGTACCACTCATTGTTTCTGCCAACGCAAATGTATTATCAGTATTATAAAGCATAGGCTCAAATCTGATATTTTTTGTATCGCTTAATTCAGACAATAATTCTTCTGACACATAGAACTTCGTTTTGAATATCAATGGCTTGTTTGCATCATAGCCAGCTTCTGCCCATGTTTTATTTGCCTTATTTGCTACTCCAAGTGTAACATAATTGCTTGTAGCAGCTGTTACTTTATAAGCCTTATTTCCTTCACCAAGCTTTAATGCAATATCATCTGATACCTGTGAAGCACTTGTGTTTGTGTTTGTAATATTCTTTGTTGCAACACTCTTGTTGTAGTTTGCATAAATCATATAGTTTGCATAATCCGCGTCGTCAGGTACAAATACAGGAGTTGTTATCTCAAAGGATTTTGTTCCTGAAATTGTTTGATAATAATTATCAGTTATTGTTGATTTTACATTAATTTTATATGTTTTACCCTCTGTTGCATCTTCAAAGCTTACAGTTGCTTTTGTTCTTGTATCGTCAAGTGTTACGCTGTAATCAAAGTCAACCGCTGTGTCATCTGAATTAGTAATTGTTATAATACTGTCGTCTGACAAAGCATTATTTACAGTTGATGAGAATGTAACCTCTGATGAATACTGTCCGTCATAGTTGTTTTCTGCTGTGAATGCATTCTTTGCCTGATATACTTCTACATCATCAATATAGAACGGATTTGCAGGCTTAAAGCCTGAAGCTGTTGATATTCCGAATGCGTCTGCTCTGAAGCTGTCGCTGAATGCAGTCTGCATAAACTGAGTGCCTGTAAAATCTGAAAGCTTAAGTGCACTTGTTACATTTGTTCCATCTATATATACTTTCTGTGCTCCGCCTGTCTGATTTTCAGGGTTAAGAACAAATGTAATCTCATGCCATTCGTCTGCCGTAAGTTCTGTATGTCTGTATGACAAACTTTGATTATCTCCGTAAACCAATTTACCATTTAGCTTAGCTAAAGCATACCTGTAATTTATTGTATCATTAGTATGGAATGAATCATCTGTATTATAAAGAGCCGGTACTAATCTGATATATTTGCTACTGCTGTCTAATTCTGCTAACAATGCTGATGATACATAGAACTTCGTTTTGAATATCAACGGCTTATTTGCATCATAACCCGCTGCTGCCCATGTTTTATTTGCCTTGTTTGCTACTCCAAGTGTAATATAATTATTTGCAGCTGTTACTTTATAAGCCTTATTTCCTTCACCAAGCAATTTCGCAATATCATCTGATACCTGTGAAGCACTTGTGTTTGTGCCTGTAATATTCTTTGTTGCAACCTCATCAGTATAATCTGCATAAATCATATGATTTGCATATGCCATATCAGAAGGAGCTGATTGATATACTTCAATATCATCTAAATATAAAGTTCCGGCACCTGTATTATTAACCATCTTTGTAACAGATAGTGCTTTTTCCAATGAATCAGCAATTTTTACACCGTTTGAAATAAGAGCTGTTACATCAGCCAAGCCTTTAAACTGCGCACCGTCAATATAAATTCCAACATGTTGAGATTGTGTATCGGTCGGTTCGATTTTCCATATCATTTCATGCCACTCGCCAACACTCACTTCTATAGGTGAAGTAGTAATTCTGTTAGAATCTGCGTAATATAGCTTTCCATTGTATTTTATAAATCCGGCACGGCTTTGGCTTGTACCTATGCTTACTTCTGCCTCATATTTATCCTCAGTAACCAATGCGGGCTCTACAGCAATATGTCTGTTTTGATATCCGTCTGTTGTTTCAGTCATTGCATCAAATAATTCCTGCGTAATCTTAATCTTTGCTTTATAAATCATAGTTCTGCTGCTGTCGTAACCATTCTGAGCAAATGCCGCTTTACTGTCAGCATCACCTATAATCACACCGCCTCTTTCTCCGTCCAAGTTTACTGCCAAGCTCTGCTCATCAGTAAGACTAACCGTAGTAGAGTCGTTGTAGCAATTTATAGATACATCATCAAGAGTATCAAAATCTGCACTAACAAAATAGTTGACATTATTATTTGCCGTTGTCGGAGCAGCTGCAAAAGCACCCGACACAAGACCTGAAACCAATGTAGTTGCCAAGCCTAAGCTTAAAATTCTTTTCTCTAATTTCATAATTATCCTCCTTTATTATTTAGAAGCAAAATACTCTGTAAGCTGCCTCTTTACTTCATCATATATCTTTTCAAGACCGGCATCCTTAAGTCTTCGTTTGTATTCCTCCATATATTCTTCCGGGGCTCTAGCGCCTTTGTTAGCCACTTGATATTCTCCTTGAATCGTTGCAACATTTGACACTTCTGTTCTGACATTTGCAGGATCGAATTCAAAACCAACCAATGTAGATTTTTGAGCCTCATCGTTTACCTTTTCTGTCTGCTCCCATACGTCCATGTCCTGACCTTCCATAATATATGCATTAAACTGGTTTCCGAACATCCACGCAAACTTTGAGTTGTCGTATCCGCTTCCCTCAATCATCTTTACAATTCCATTTTCCTTAACATAATTTTTACCTTCAATACCAAATACAAACAAATTATAAAGCTCCGGATCTGTATTTACAAGCTTTATAAATTCAAGTGCTTCGTCCGGATGCTTAGCACTGGCACCTATCGAAAGCATTGTAGCTAAACACTTACCTCTTGTCATATACGGGTCCTCTAACGGAATTATTGTTACGTCTTTACCCGTAACTATTTTTTCCTGAACATCAGCACCCGGTTTCCATACTGTATTTGATATAGCATATTTACCTGATTTATAATCCAGAGAATCATCTCCTGCACTCAAAGCGTCTCGTCTTATATAACCCTTTTTATACCAATTATGAAGCTGATTTATACCGTGATTATATTCAGGCGTATCATATATATAAACAAGATCGTCCGCCGATGTACTTCCCTTAGGCAAAGCTATCATAGAAGCCACTTCTTCATAATCCAATGTCCACATAAGGTTACCATAATAAGGTCTGTACGGATATATATCCGGCTCAGCCTCTTTTACCATTGCAAGATACGGCTCTATGTCATCAATATGCTTAACCTGTGACCAGTCAAAATCATATTTTGAAGCCAGCTCATCAAATACAACTATTGAGTTTGCAGTTGCCACAATTTGATAGTTTGGTACACCGAAAATTTTTCCTTTATAAGTTGCAGCATCCCATATTTCTTCCGGCAAAATACCTTTCATATCATGCTTATCCAAAAGCTCTGTAATATCCATCAGTCCGCCAGACTTTGCAGCAGCTATATAACCATTTACATACCCTGTGAAGCAGATATCAAAATCTGCACCTGACGACATATTCATTTTCATTCTTTGTGAATATGCACCGGTGTCTATAATTTGCATATCAACCTTTACACCGATTTTTTCTTCAGTGATTTTATTCACCTCTGCCAACACATCAGGCCATCCCGCCTGATCCGTTCCGGGCATGAAAACCTTGATTTCCGTTATGCCACTGTCACTTTCCTGCTTTGTACATGCTGCCGTCGAAATAACTGACACCGCAGCCAATAACAAAGCTACAATTTTCTTTTTCATAGAAAATCCTCCTTTAAAATTTTTTTATTTTATAGGCAATTTATAAATTTGCCTAATATTTACGTTATTAACCCTTAACTGAGCCCACTGTAAGACCCTTAACAAAATACTTCTGGAAGAACGGAAATATTACAAGTGTAGGTCCTGCTACAACCATCGCCATCGCCATTCTCACTGTTTCACTTGGAATATCTACATCTACACTCACACCTGCTGTGCCTGAGCTTGATGCCAATTCTCTTACAAGCTCAAGATTTTGAAGCATACGCTGAAGCAAATACTGCAAGCTTATAAGCTCTTTCTTATTTATGTACAGCATTGATGTATTCCAGTTGCCCCAAAGACCCAAAAAAGTAGTAAGTGCTACTGTTGCAAGTACAGGCTTTGAAAGCGGCAAAACTGTTTTGAAGAATATATTATATTCGTTTGCACCGTCAATTCGCATTGATTCAAAAATCTCGTTCGGAAGACCCGCAAAAAAGGTTCTTATCATGAACACATTCCATGAGCTCAGCATACTCGGTATTATATAAATCCAGAAGGTATCGTTAAGGTGCAAATAATTTGTATTCAAAATATATGTAGGAACTAAGCCGCCGCCAAAAAGCATTGTAAAATACAGATAAAACGATACACCGAGTCGACCTCTTAAGCCCTGTCTTGAAAGCGGATATGCAAACATTGCCGTAAACAGAGTTGTTACAACAGTTCCCACTGTAGAGAATGCAATCGTAACCTTATATGCGTTTACAATTTCCGTAGGATTGTCTAAAATAAACTTATATGCTGCCAGATCCAAATTTCTTGGAATGAATTCATATCCGTATTTTGCAATATCACTTTCTGATGATAATGATACACTTATTACAAGCAGTAACGGTGTTATTACAAGACAACACATGAATACAAACAATATGTTCAGAATTATCTGCCCCATATTTTTCTTCTTTATTACTTTTCTCATTTTTCAAATCCTCCGTGCTTAGAATAATGTATTATCCGGGTCAATCTTTTTTACAACCGAGTTGGTAAGTACTACCATTACAAAACCAACCACAGACTGCAGTAAGCCGACCGCCGATGACATTCCCATATCTCCGATTCCTCTCATGGTACGGAAGATAAATGTATCAATAACGTCTGTTGTCTCATATAATAGTCCGACATTTCTTGGAATTTGATAGAACAGTCCAAAATCCGCACTGAAAATGCCGCCTATCTTCATTATCGTAAGTATCGTTATAACAGGTCTTATTGCAGGAATCATTATGTTTCCTACAACCTGATAACGATTTGCACCGTCTATCTCTGCCGCCTCAAACAATGATGCATCTATACCCATCAATGCTGCATAATACATTATAGAATCCATACCTATATGTTTCCATATATTACATATTGTCAAAATTACCGGCCAGTATTTTGGTTCTGCATACCAGTCAATAGTTTCCAATCCCATATTCTGCAAAAAAGTATTTACCGTACCATACTGAACATTTAAAAATCCATATACCATATATGACGCAACAACCCATGTAACAAAACGCGGTGTTATTAAAATAGTCTGATAAATTTTAGTTGCCTGTCTGCTTCTCAAATTATATAACAGAACAGCAAGCAAAACTGCAGATGTTATACCTAAAACTATAAACACTGCGTTAAGCACAAGTGTGTTTCTTAATATTCGGACGAATGCATCTGATTTGAAAAAGAATTCAAAATTTTCAAATCCTACCCACTCACTTCCGAAAATTCCAAGATTATATTTATAATCCTTAAAGGCAATCAACATACCCACCATAGGTAAATACCTAAAAATAAATAGGTGGATTATCGGAAGAACCATGAACGAATACAACTGTAATTCATAGGCATTTATTTTTCGCCGTTTTCGTACACCCGCCTTCGCAACATTAATTTTTCGTTCTTTAATTGACATAAAACATCCCATCTTTCTATAAGAATTTTAATTTTCAAGTTGATTATATCATACAAAATGTTGTAATTAAAGTGTATTTTTCTGCGTTTTGTTTACTTTTTTGTTTCATTTATAAATTATTCTTGCGATATTTGGAAAAATAATTTATAATAGAGTCAAAGAATTATATTGATAAGGAATGTTTGAATTTATGTATAAGATTATTATTGCTGATGATGAGGTCAGAAGCCGAAATTTTATTATTAATATTTTAAAGAAACGCTTAAAAGATTTTGAAATAGTAGCGGCTTTTTCTGATGGAAGCGAAGTTATTGAATATTTAAAATCAAATACTGTAGATGTGGTTCTTTGTGATATTAAAATGATTAATGTTTCAGGAATAGAGGTAGCAAAATGGATTTACAATAATGTTCCGAAAATAAAAGTTGTATTCTTTAGTGCATATCGGGATTTCAGCTTTGCAACCGCAGCAGTTAAATATAATGTTGTCGATTATTTAAATAAGCCTATACGAATCCCTGAGTTGCTAGAGCTTTTTGATGAACTCAAAAAAACTCTTGATGTTGAACATCAGGAGCTTAATATTATAAACAGCTATAAGCGTGAAATTTTTAAACATCTTTTGAGCGGGTTTTATTCTTCAAACAAACATATAGATGAAGCTTTCGCAAATATACATGAGTCTAAACTGACACAGTGTGAATGCGGTATTTTAACCATAAATATTAATAATTATAAATTTGATGAAAACTTTGTAGAAAATCAATTCCAAAATCTCGCTAACCTCTCGGAGCAATTAAACTCAGTTTTCTATGTTAAGCATACAGAAAATTCCGTTGTATTTATCATATTTTTTACCTCTCCGGACTTGTCTTCATCCAAGTCAGTTGCAAAAAATCTTTGTAATAATGCTGCATCCCTTTTTAATATTGAAGTTTCAATACATTCTCTTGAATTATTCGAAAATATTTATGAGCTTAATAAAAGTATAAAACCAGTGGTTGCAGAGACAGACGGCATAAATCTGCTTGAAGAAAAGATAATTGTTGCCTTAAATTCAAATGATGATTTACAAATGGAATCTTTACTTGATTATTTATCAAATATTTATAAAGATTATTCTCTGGAGGAACTGAAAAAAGCTTATTCAGAGCTAATATTCAAAATAAATGAGACGCTATTTGAAAACGGGACCGCCGATAATGATTTACAGCTTTTGACTAAAGACTTAAACAATGCTCCTGATACAAGTTCTGTAAACTCACTCCTTGCAGAATACTGTTCCAGAATATCCGCTCTTCAAAATAGAGATGATGTTTGTGTTCAAAATATTCTTAAAATAAGAGACTATGTTGCAGAACATTGCGATCAGTCATTATCCTTAGATGAAATTGCTCAAATGGCACATTATACCACAACTTGGTTTTCGAGAATTTTTAAGACAGTAACCGGACAAACTTATATAGATTTCCTTATAACTTGCAGAATAAATAAATCGAAACAGCTCTTAATAGATACCGATTTAAAAGTTAATGATATTGCTCTTGCAGTAGGATATCCAAATACACGGTCATTTCTAAAAACATTCAAATTAAGATGCTCATGTTCCCCTTCGGAATACAGGAGAAATCATTCAGGAGTTGATTTTAATGAAAAAAAATAAAACTACATCTCTCTTAATTGAAAATTTTTATAACTTTTTTCAAATAACAATAATCTATACCATTGTTTTATTTTTGCTTATGTCTGTTATGCTCTATCTGATTTCTGCTACATCAAAAAAAGATTTGCAGTATAATGTTAAATCAGAAATAAGCACAACCCTTACTGACATGACAAATCATTGTGATACTATAACCACTACCCTCAGCACTTCAAATGAATTAAAGGAAATTGCCACAACTAATTTTGATAATGTTCCTGACGTTGATATGTATAACTTGACTATACAACACGTGAGACAGTTAGACCTTTTTTCATTAAACAACTCCTATATCAATTCCTGTCATGTTTACTTTACTCAAAATGATACTGTTTTAAATACCTACGGCTTTGATTCCACTCATAATCAATCAAAGTATTTCTGGTACTATGACAGCATTTTAGAGGATAGTTTAAATAATTTTATTTGGTCACGAAAAACCGATAATTATATCACAGTCTATCGGAATTTGAGTTCCGGGAACCAGACAAACGGAATAGTTATAATATCATTCAAATTAAATCAACTAATAAATACATTTGATTCCCTTTTGAAAAGCTCCAACACAAGTTTTGCACTTTGCAATGATAAAAATAACGAGCTTTTGGTTCATACTGAGGATTTTAAAGAAGAATACATAAAACTCCTTAACGCTAATGAAAATACAAACAAATTTATGAAAATGAAATTTCATTTTGACCGTTACAAAATAGAGGCTTATGACTGGACTTGCATTTTTGTTTATGATGGTTTTGCGATAATAAAACAAACACTTGGCACAACATTTTTCATCTTGTCTGTTACATTCATTCTTCTTATGCTTATTTCTCTTTCGCTATCATACAAAAAAGCACAGAAAATGTATCGCCCGATAAAAGATATAATAACTTATTTACAAAACTCAAATAACAGTAATCTTGAAAATAACATTTTGGTTTCAGACTACTCTGAAATAAAATATATTATCGAAAATATTCAAAGCGGATTTCTGCGAAACTCTCACTTTGAAGATATATCAAAAAAGTTTAATTCCTTAAAACAATACAGCTTGCAGCTTCAAATTCAGCCACATTTTATATATAATACCTTAGAGATGATATATCTTGAATCTTATGAGTTGCTCGGAGATAATAATACTGTATCGGAAATGATATATAATTTATCGGAAATCCTAATCTATTCTTTAAAAGACCCTAATAAGCTTGTTCGTATAGAGGATGAAATTAATGTATCAAAAAGTTATCTTTTCATACAAAGTCTAAGATTCCAGGACAGCTTTGATGTTGAATGGGATATTGACAGTATTGCAAATGATTTTCTTGCGCCAAAAATTATTATTCAACCAATATTGGAAAACGCTATAAATCATGGAATACTTCCATCAAGAAAAAAGTGTATTATTAAATTTTCAACCAGTACTGACAGCGACTCTGTTACATTTACAATAGAAGACAACGGAGTAGGCATAGATGACAAAAGGCTTGCAGAAATTAATGCTACGCTCGCAGAAATTCACTCTGTTAATACCCAACATATCGGAATCACAAATGTTGATATGCGTATAAAGCTTTTATTTGGAACAAAGTACGGCTGTACGGTTACATCTGAAAAAAATAAGGGTACAAAAGTTCAGATACGCATACCAAAAAATTATGACAGAAGTAGTTTTTTGGATAATTCAGACTCAACCTAATCCTTTTTAAAACAAACAAAAAAATCAACCTCTGAATAGTTAGATTCTGAGATTGGGTTGATATAACTATTACGTAATCTTCTTGATACAATTAATCGGGACGGAAAACCGTCCCGATTTTTTATACATATAAATAATCATCAGTAAAGCCTTCGGCATCAGGTGTTATATTGCCTGTTTGGGGAATTACATCAAGATATGTATCTGATATTTCCTGTTCATTCATCGGCTGAATTTTGATTATAATTTCCTTATCAGCTATGTCGGAAACATCAATCGCCCAAGGCTCTCCGTAAAAATAGTTGTCGGTAATCAATTCGCCATCTGCATACAATGCAGCTACGTTTCCCTGCCAACTAACTTTAATATATTTTATATTTTCTTTTACTTTTATTTTATATTCGCGTGTTCTGTCATCAAGCTTTAAATGCTCAAAATCACCAAAACTCAAAGTATTTTCTGTCAAGGCTTCAACTTCAAGCTTTTCACCAACACTTTTTTCATGATAATATGTATCACGCATAATAACCTTAACACCGCAGATTTCCTGCTCTTTGTCAAGCTTTATAATATCATCGTTTTCCAAACATACTACAGGCTCAATTCCTTTTATTGCTCTGAATATGAGTGCATCATTATCCTTTCCGACAAGCATGGCTGTGGAATATTTAATTTTTAAGCCTCTGATTTCAAGCCCGAATGGTACAAAGAACGCAATGTCCGCAGGAATTACATCAAAAGGAATTGTGATATTTCCTTTTTGGGTTTCTATACTAAATCGGACATCTTTGTGTTCCTTGAGTTGTATTCCTCTGCTATGATTATTGACAAACAGAAATCCGCTTTCTCCGTTTGTTCTCAAAGCATAGCGTACCTGTTCTGATTTTTCCGATATTATCGCTTCCATCGGTGCAATTATATCTCCGAAAGTATGGCAGAAATTAAAAAGCTCTTTAAACAGAAAATAGCTTCCACGTATCTGACCGTCACTGCCTATCGGTGCCTGAAAATCATACGTAACAATAGGATAGTCATTTGGATAGCCTGAAATCATACTTTCCTGAAGCGGATACATTTCGTCGGTAGGATTCAGTCCGCCTCTGTAAACGTAATACCCCAAAAGATTACAGCCGCTGCCTAATTTGCACACCGATACCGAATATGCGTCAGCTTCCGTAATAAGAGGACGTCTGTGATATGTAATCTGATTTCCGAAGCCAAGCTCGCAAGTCATATATGGTACACAATCCATTAATTCTTTATTTTTGTCAACTGATGAAATAATATCAGAGCCTATTATTGAATCATTGCGGTCTTTCCTGAAATTATATGAATCATCAAGCTGTCTTGAAACATTATCCTTTTTTCGCTCCCACGGTGCTTCGGGATAACCTCCCCAGATAGGAAGGAGCATAGTGTTTTCAAGCTGTGCATTACCCCAGGCAGTAGCGGTATATAACGGAGTTTTAATGCCGTATTCCACTACTAAATCTCTTACCTCTCTCATATATTCAGGTGCATCGGTAAGTTCGTTTTCTATCTGTACACCAATAATATTTTTACAATCTATAAGTTCTGAACATATTGTTTTTAAATAGCCTTTCAGGTACGTCATATACGGTTCTACGGAACGTCTTGTTCCGACACCCGAAAACGGCCATGTCATATCTGAATCTCTGCAAGCCTCCGCACATTCCTCCACAAGCCAATCAGGTAGTCCGCCGTGACGTGCTTCACCATGACACCATGGACCAATACGCAAAAAGAAATACAAGCCTAATTCATCACATAGCCGCACAAACTTTTTGATGTTGCGGTTTCCGTCAAGACGAAATTCCCCTTTTTTCATTTCGTGGTGATTCCAAAAGACATATGATGCAATTATCTCCACGCCTCCGTCCTTCATCAGCTGAAGTGACTTTTTCCAGTCATGCTCAGGTACTCTGCTGTAATGCATTTCTCCCATTACGGGTAACCATGGTTTTCCGTTTTTCATCAGATACTTGCTTGTGACCTTAATTTTATCATCTCCGAAAAGCGAATTTTCCGTTACGGTGTTATTTGTATTTGTTATGTTTATTTCAATATTTTTCATAGCTTGATGTCCTCTCGATAATTTCTAATCTAAATTATACTTTGGTAACTATTTAAAGCTTTCAATCCCAAATCGCCACTCTTCCCTCTTTCTGAAAGGTTCTTTGAATTTTTTTGTCAAGACGCCTTTTTCCTCTAAGTGTATATAGCATTCTACATCACATGCACGTCCGCAGATTGAACACTGATACGCATGCTGTGCAGGCGGATAGAAATAAATATTGTCAAGAATTTTCTTTGCTATTTCAGGTGTCACTTTTGATTCTCCCGCAATAATTTCCAATCTGTTATCAAAATCGGAAAATGCTTCAGGCGGCATAAACGGATTCTTTGTTCCGTTTGCTCCGTTATAATATACGGCACACTGCCATGCGTCTATATTCCCCTCGGAGTCGATAGCTTTACCCGGGCAGGCATTTTTGCATTTGCCGCATCTGTCACATAAATGCGGATTTATAATTTCACTTTCCTCTAATTCTGCATCCGTCAGAATAAAACAGTACCTTACCATTGGCCCGAATTCATCTGTAAGAAGTGTATTGTGGAAGCCTTTTTCACCCAATCCGCATTTTATCGCAGTATCCAAAAAATCTATCTGTGTCTCTGCACATTTAGATCTGTATATTGCATCATATGCCACTTCCGGATTAGTGCTGTTTTCCTCTGTCATAATCTGTTGATGACGTCGCTGTGGAAGTGCAACATATCCTTCTTCCTCAATCATCATCGCAACCCTTAGCTGTGCCATTGGCATAATTGTTTCTTCCATATTTTCTACTGCCATTGTGGTATATTGGTAATATGTGCTTCCCTCTTCAATACCTCTGTAAATCCCCCGAAGAACACGAAAGGCAAGACCAATAACAGTCTTTGTTTCAGGCATTATTTTAAATATAGGATTGTCTTTTTCAAATCTGTTGCTTGATGCAAAACCCACGATATCCGCCCCATTAGCTTTTGCAAGCTCTATAATTTTATTTCTCATGATTACAGTTCTCCTTTCAAATGCTTATAACAGGCAATATCACATTGTCTTCCGCACAAGCATGGAGAATATCCCCATTGTGTGTTTGGTAAAAAGTTTAATTCTTTATATATCTCTCTTGCACTCTCGGCATTAAATCTCTTTTCACCATTTAATATCATTTTTCTTTCGACATTATCCTTTAAAAACTCATCTGTGATAAATGGATTTGATTTATGTGCTCCTTTATAATAGACACTACACTGCCATGTATCAAGACCGTTTTTGTCTATTGCATTTCCCGGGCAAGCCTCAATACAAGCACCACATTTATCACAAACAGACTCTTTTAATTCTTCATCAAATTCAAGCGGCATATCGGTTATTATAAAGCAGTATCTCATAAACGGCCCATATTCTTTATTGATAATTTTCCCGTTTAATCCCACCTCTCCTAATCCGCAGGCAACTGCCGCTTTACCAAAGTCAATAATAACATCAGGTACAGGCTTTCCTTCCTCCACAGCTTCTGCATGAATCAACTCATATGTATCAACAACCTCAGGATTGGTAGTTTTATCACCTTTAATTTTCAGATTCGGAATTGCTTTCTGAAGACACGCATCATATCCTTCATTTTCAATTATTCCTCCAATTTTAAGAAGAAAAATTTCCGCCATTTCTTCATCAAAATATTTCACTCCGAGAGTTGTATATGTATAATACTGTGTCCCTCTGTCCATAGCCTTATATATACCCTTCGGAACTGCAAATCCGAATCCGATTATCGCCTTTGCATTTGGAAGAATTTTTTTGGGGTCTCTTTGTGAATTTTCTTCTTCATATACTCTGCCTATTTTGCAAACTGTTGCTCCAAGCTCTTTGGCTTTTTGCTTTATAAATTCTGAAGTCATCAAACGCACTTCCTTTCTGTATTTTTTATACTTGTATTGCTATTCTCAACAACCAAAACAGTTGCATCCTCCGATACTACAATATGATGCCAAAGACCTTTTTTCACATTGTATACCTTACATTTTTCCATTTTATAATTTTTTTCTTCCTCATAAAGCACAGCCGTACCTTCAAGTAATATAAAAGCCTCATCTGTTTCAAGATGCCTTTCTACTTGATTATAAGAAGAAAACCTGTTACTATATCTAAGTAAACCTATTTTCCACCCTTCAAACTCAATCACAGCCTTAAAATCCTCGCCGTGAAAATCAAATATTTCCATTATCTATCAAGCCTCCACGCTTTCTTGGTTCTGAGCGGTTCCTTGAATCTTCCTTCCATACAGCCGCCTTTTTTTTCAAGCATAGAAACACAAGCTCTTATGCATCCTCCGCATTTTGCCATATTATATCCAACCCAGCTCGGAAAATATTTTTGCAGTGCCGTATATACCTTCATTATTTCCTGTTCATTTGCAATATCGGTAACACCCTCCATAAGGTCAAGTGCTCCATTTTCGTTTTTGTCCCATACTTCTTTGGGTACAAATGGATTATAGTACCTTCCTGCATGAGTATAGAATGCATAGCATCTCCACATATCTATATCTCCCCATTCAATGGTTTTTCCTTCAAGCTCAATGCTGACTTTCTTTCCGGAATTCATCGCAGGAATACATCCTCCGGGGCATTCTCTTACACAAGCACCACATTTTCTGCACAAAGGCTCTCCATCATAAATTTTATCATATTCATCAAACTCAGCGTCTGTAAATATAAACGCCACTCTCTGCAACGGGCCAAATTGAGGAGTTAAAAGCATTTTGCTCCAGCCAATTTCTCCAAGACCGCAAGCTACTGCCGCAATCCTGAACTGAAACTGTAAATCCGGAGCAACTCCCCCTTCTCTTGCAGGTCTTGTAAACTGTACACTTCTATGATGTGCAGTTGAAGTTTTGGCGTTTTCATTTATTTCTATCTGTTCTTCAGGTGATAACGTATTCCCCGGACTTCCATCCATGTCCGACACCACTCCTCTTGCACCGGTATTACGGTAAACAAAAGCTTCATATCCTTCGTCCTCAATAACCTTTCCTACATGGTAAAGTACCGCAGGGGCAAATATTTCGTTTATACCTCCATATGCCATTGAAGGGTACTGATAAAACTGTGTTCCCTCTTCAATACCTCGCTGAACCCCTCTCGGAATTCTAAAAACAAATCCTATACAGCTTTTTGCTTCAGGAAATAAAAACTGTGGATTCATCTCATCGGGTGCTCCATCAAATCTTGACATCGGTGAAATCCCACAAGCATCTGCACCTACAGCAATGGCTGCATCCTTTATAAGTTTACTGCTAAGCATTATTTTTCCTCCTCAAAATAAATATCTGTATTAATCTTTTTTAATTTTGGTGTATTGCTGTTTTCTATAACATAAGGATAAATACTGTGAGCCGGTTCTAAAATCCTTAAAAGGTCACCACTGTATTTTCTTCTTATATAACTTTCAAGCACCATTCTGGGATTATTATGTATTCTTGTTGCAAGCTTTACCGCCTCAAAAAATCCATCATATTTATCTATATCCTCAGGACGTACAAAATTCATATTTTCATAAAGCGTACTGTAATTATCAGGATTTTTCATATATTCATGACATATTCCGCTAAAATTATAGGCATTATCCATTTTTGCCGTTTCTGCTTCGTGTGCCACTAAATTATCATGAAATGTATGTGCTGAACAGAAATTCAGACAACCACTGTTTGCAAGCATAAATAACTTTTTGCCGTTTTCTTTACACCATCTATGCAAAATTTTTATACTGTCAAAATCACGGTTAAGCTCACGCTTCATATAGAAACTGTCAAAATATTCAAACAGATATTTCATTCCCTGAACCGTACCAATCTCCATATTCACAGATGCTCTTACCTCAATATCCGTAAAATTGCTTTTAACAAATTTTGCAATCAACGGAGATGTAGTCGTAACCGATTGGAGATTATATGAATTTTTAATATAATCAATCGTTTCACCTGCTTTATTAAAAAAACATCTCGATTGAGTGTCAGCACCATAACAATTTGCATTAAAAAGTAAATTCAAAGAAATATTTGCATCCGCAAATATTTTTAATGCATTACGCTGTATATCCATAAGTTCCCATGATAAATACTCGTCATCTCTGGTCTGACTACTCCTGCCGCTCGGAAAATCTCCCCATGAAAAATATACCTCATATATATGCTTGGAGTTTTTAACTATGTAATCTACAAATTCAGCATTACATTTTGGTAAACCAACCATAAATTTCACAAAAAACACCTCTTAAAAAAACTTACATCTTGATTTTACCATACATATATGGTAAAATAAATACAAAAAACAAACTAAAATTTTTAACAAAACAAACTTAGGAGATAAATATGAAAATTGCTGATATAAATCCTCATATACGTTTTGCCGGTCAAGTAACTTATTCTGCAAAAAACCGTACTGTATATGTAAAAGACTGTCGTTTGCTTTATATATTGGACGGCAAAGGTAAAATTTCTATAGAAAACACTTCATACTCTTTAACTAAAAACACATTACTCTATATTTGCGGTGATTCAAAATACAGTATTGAGACAGATAGTATATTGAATCTATATTCATTAAATTTTGATCTTTCTCAGAATCACAGCGAACTCATATTACCTTTTATGCCTTTGGAATTTGATAAAACAAGCTCTCACACTCCGATTGATAATTGCATTATCGAAAACAGTAATTTTCTGAATTTATTTCTGATATTGACAAATGGTACAGAATTTCAGAGTACAGTTTCCGATATTGTTAAAGAATATTCTACACAAAAGCTTTTTTTCAGAGAAATTTGCAGTTCAATATTAAAAAATCTTTTGATTGAGCTACACAGAACCAATGCAAATAAATCTGATAATTCAACTGATACAGTAAAAAAAATCATAGACTATATTGATTCAAACTTCAGAAAAGATGTAACGAATAAAGAATTAGCAAACATTGCCGGATATCATGAATACTATCTTAACAGGCTTTTTATAAATTCTGTCGGCATAAGTATGCACAAATATATTTTAAATTTGAGAATAAACGAAAGCAAACGCCTACTGTTAAATACCAATATGTCTATATCTGACATCGCATTTCAGGTTGGCTTTAACAGCAATACTCACTTTGCAACTTATTTTAAAAAAGAAACGACAATGACTCCCTTTGAATACAGGTGTAACTTCAAAAATAATATTTAAGATAATTATACATTGAACACATAAATCCACAATAAAAGAGCCTGTCCCTTCAGACAAGCTCCACATACAATCCATGGTTACACCTATTTATTATTTAAAGCATAAGGCATACCCTCGGTGTCCTGCATCGCATATAATAACAGGTGCATTTGAAAATGTACTTTGAGACATAACTGACGGTACAAGCTTTACTGTTAAGCCCACAATAATCCCCAACGATGTCAGTGCAATATATTTCTTTAAATTCCTTGCCATTAT
>JAZSPM010000046.1:0-3240 GCA_045537455.1 Candidatus Ornithomonoglobus sp.
CTGCGTGTTTCTTGCTTTAACCGGAATCCCATGCCTCGGTTGCGGTATGACTCGCGCGCTGATTTCCGCCCTGCGTTTTGATTTTCAAGGTGCTTTTTCTTATCATCTGATGTTCTGGTCAGTCCCGCTCCTCTACCTTTGTTTTTTGCTTGACGGCAGACTTTTTAAACAGAAATGGGCAAATGTTTTGTTCTACACGCTAATCATTTTAGGCTTTATTATAAACTGGCTTGTTCATATCGCAAATTTTGCCGTTTTTTGTTGACATATAAGGGGCTTAGATGGTAATATACATGTAGATAAAAGCAAGGAGGTTTCTACCATGTATTGCAAAAATTGCGGTGAAACAATAAATGACAATCAGGCTGTTTGCATTAAATGCGGAACGAAAGCCGGCTCTGGTGATAAATTCTGCCATAATTGCGGAAATTCCCTGCCGGAAGGTGCGGATGTGTGCTTAAGTTGTGGTGTTGCCGTTAAAAAGAATTATAACGGTTATGATAAGATTGTAATTGCTCTTATCTGCTTCTTTCTCGGCGAGCTTGGCGTTCACAACTTTATGATGGGTGAAAACAAAAAGGGTATTTTAAAAATTGTTCTTTGCGTCGCAAGTGTTATTACTTGCGGTGCTACAACACTTATCGTAGAAGTATTCAAATGGATTGAGCTTATAAGAATCCTTATGGATAAATATGTGATTGACCCGGAAAAACTTATATAGCCAAAAGGCACTCTCGAATAGAGAGTGCCTTTTTTCACCTTATGCCTTGCTTGCGAATATACTGTGCATGGAGGTGAAAACAAATGAGCTTATTAAACTGCAACAGTAAGTGCGGTTGTATGCTCGCCGCAATCATTGCGAGTGTTATTGTGGGTGTAGTTACCGTACTGCTCCAAATTACCGGCGTTATAACAGTAGGGACAACTTTTCTCTGGGTAGTATTTGGTATCGCTGTTTTATACCTGACCGTTCTTTTAGTGAAAACCGCTCTGACCGATGAAGATTCCTGTTGTCAATGCCGATGCTCGGCTCTGCGCGGACTCCTTATCGGTATTTTGGGAAGTATTCTCTTCTCCGTAACTCTTCTCGCAGTAGGCGTAGTGGCAACCAGTGTTCTTTCAGCCATACTTGTGGGGCTTCTTTTAGGTTTCTTTACGCTTACCCTTTCAAGCACAGCTTGCTATGTAAAATGCGCAGCTAATTGCGGAAATTAAGTTTTAGCACAAAATGGCACTCAAACGGCGTCTTTGAGTGCCATTTTGTCTATAAAATTGCGTTTGTTTGTTATAAGCTATCACATTCATACAGTCCGTGTCTGTTGCAATAAAAATAAATTTTTCCACCATGCATTTTGGTAAAACGAGCAGACGATGCCTGTTCCGGATACAGGCGCACCATTAAAATCCTGTCAACTCCTACATAGGCAACAAACTTAATAAAGTGTTCCTTTGACATTTCGTGATTAAATTCAATATAAAAATCATCTTCAATTTCTGACACCTGCACCAAATGCTCTTCGTCTGCTTTGTCTGCTTTCAATGCTTCAACCGGCTTGCCACAGCATATAACCTGACATTCTCCGGCACCCTGCATAACACTTCCGCAATATGGGCATACATAAAACTTAGTCCTTTTTATATTACCTGCCGATGCTGTATTTTGCACTAAACTGCCATATAGCAGCACTCGCTCACTCACACCCAGAATATCAGCTAAATCAGATATTTTAGTGACATCGGGAAAACCGTGCCCGGTTTCCCACTTTGAAACTGTTTTCGGTGTAATTCCAAGTTTGTCGGCAATTTGTTTCTGTGTCATTTTCTTGGTTTTTCTTAAATCGCAAAGAAGCTTTCCGCTTTTGTTTAAATCCATTTCTCATACCCCCATAATTTGAGTATAGTACATTAATGCAAATTATACAATCCACTATTCGTACATAGCATGTCATTACTTATCAAAAACAATGGATAATAGAGAAACAATCCTATTTTTCAATAGGATTGTTAAATGGCTCAGCAATTTGAATGTTATTATTTTTTAATCCAAATATGCATCCATAAATAATTTGCGATATTTCTTTAACAGTCTTTTTGCATCCGTCTTTTAGCCACTCGGTTACAACGGCCGTTATGCCATTAAGATAAAACATCATAGCATATTTTCTATCAGCAAGCGGATAATCGAATCGCTCTAAAATCGGATTAAATATATTTTCATAAAGCCTTTGAAATATCTCATTGAAGCCAAACATATCGGAATGTGACAAAACAGTAGTAAACACACGCCTGTTTTCTTTGATATATGACAAATACGGATGTAAATACTTATCTGATATGAAATTCAATTCATCAAGTGAGCTTTCCTTGAATTTATTAATCATATCTTTGGCATCAACATTAAAATATGCCATGAAATTATCAAGCAGAGCTCTTGCTGTCTCAGCAAGTAGATCAACCGTGTTTTCATAATGCAAATAGAATGTTGAACGATTAACACTCGCTTTTTTACATATTTCACTAACCGTTATGTATTCAAAAGCTTTTTCTTCAAGAAGGGATATAAGCGCCTCGTCCATCTTTTTTGCTGTATTAAAATATTTGCTTTCCGATTTGTTCAAAGCAATCCCTCATTTAAATATTTATTTTTCTTCGCTGATTTCGCGGGCAAGTTCAACGATCTCATAAGCATATTTTGCTTTGTCTTTTTCAAGTATTCTCTTGTAAATAGGGTAGTTTATTCCGCAAAGAATAAAACCTATAATGCCTATAACAATTCCCGCAACCATTGATGCAACTCCACTTCCGATCACCTGCATTGCAAGGCTCATGCCCGTACCAACAATAAGAGATGAAATAATACCAAATGAGTAAGTGAATATCGTTGCCGGAAGCTTGGCTTTGCTGTCGAGTTTTTTAAGGGAAACTATTTTTGAATTATCTTTTGGTGCGTAGTCCTTTGCTATTGCTTCTGCTAAAATTTTGTCTGTGTTCATAATGAATCCTCCTTTTTAATTTACACTTTAAGTATAAATAAAAGTAATATCAAAATGAACAACATAATTTGTGTTTTTTGTTGATTTGATACCTTATTATGTTTATATACTATCACAAAAAGTGCCAATTTGCAATTATTGCTATGACGAATAAAACCAAACTACCACGCTGATATTGCACTAAGAAACGCGCCACCATGCTGTCCTTATCTCTTCAGAATGATCCCAAAAAATAAGCACCGACTTT
>JAZSPM010000114.1:0-9287 GCA_045537455.1 Candidatus Ornithomonoglobus sp.
CGTTCCCTCTGCACTCCCTTGCGTGACGGTTGGTGACAGTTGTGACGGTTATTTTATACCGCCACAAAAACCGTCACAGCCGTCACGAACTGTCACGGGGATTCACTCACTAAGTGAAATTCAAGAAATCTGCCCTCGTGATTTTTCGTATAACGATAACTTATTCCGTAGTCATTCAATAACTTTCCTGCATTGACATTCAGCTTTTTCGTAAGCGAATTAACAGGAATATCCACTTGCAAAATTTTCGATAAATCAGTTGCATTTCCAATCCAATCCGGTGTCTCTTTTGTAATCAATTTTGCTATTTCATCAAGCAATGGTTCAGCAGGTTCTTTCCACAGTTCATTCTCCACACGTTCCAAATCCCAAGCAAGTGTTTGTTCATTACGGATAAGATGAAATTTTCTGTCTTGTTGGTCACGTCCTGAAATTTCAAGTACGGCATTTCTGCTGGTGCGTTTTTCTTTGTGAAGAAGAAATGCACCGTCAGCTGCTCCAAGCAATCCATTCGTTCCAGAAATCATATCAAACCCGTCATCTGCTTTTTGCTTTCTTGTATGATGAACAAGCAACAGGCATATTCCCATACTGTCAGCAAAAGATTTCAATTGCGTTATGATTTCATAATCCTTTGCATAGCTGTAATTATCGCTGTCACATTCACGGACTTTCTGCAAGGTGTCTATAATAATAAGATTGGTATCAGGGTGATTGGTTATGAAACTTCGCAGCTGTTCATTTAAACCTTGTCCGAGTGATTTTGAAGCTACTGAAAAGAAAAGATTTTCAGTCATTTCTGTACCAAACATTCTGTAAAGTCTTGCCTGTAAACGCTTGTAATCATCTTCCAACGCAAGATAAAGTACTGTTCCTTTGCGGACTTCGCAATTCCACATAGACGTCCCCGAACTTACGTGATAGGCTATCTGTGCCATCATAAAGCTTTTACCGACTTTCGGAGAGCCGACAAACAGATATGTTCCCGGATAAAGCAAACCGTCAATAATCGGCGCTTTTCCTGTGTACACCATTTCATAAAGTTCAGGCATTGAAACCGTTTCAATGTAGTTCGGATTCATCTTATTGAGCATTTCTATCTGCTTTCGGGCGAAATAGTCTTTATCAATCGCAATATCATTGGTGAACTGTTCTGAATTTATAGTATCAGATAATATTGATGTTTCTATATTCATAGTCATTCCCCTTTAAGCAAAATAATTCATCAAATCCGCCTTATTGACAAGAATCTTTCCACGCTTTCCCTGACCTGTGCGAACATACTTCACCTTGTCCTGTGCCACAAGCTGACGGACTGTATGCTCTGAAAGTCCGTGGATAACATCAGTACATTCTTTAATTGTGAGCATCTCCACAGGTTTTGCAGCTGTGTCTGCAACGTTCGGTGTCGCAGGCTCATCGTTTGTGAGCTGAATCAAAAGATTCATAATCTCATCTGCAATTTTTGCTTTTTCAATTTTAGTCATAATTTTACTCCTCTTTCTCTCTTGTCGAGTATTTTTATTTTTGGAAATAACATAATTGCATTTAAAAGCTATTGCATTTTTGCTTTAAGTGTGATATAATACTATAAAAGATAAAATAATCCAAGCCTGTAATTGCATTTATTATTTCCTAACAATCATTATATTGCATTATGATGCAATTGTCAATACATAACTTTCATATTATTTGCATTTAAATGCAATTTTGTAGCAAGATACAAAAAGTAAGGAGAATATTTGTATATGTTTTGGGAAAAATTTCAATATTTAGCAGAATTAAAAGGAATGAAACCTCACGCTGTGTTAAAAGAACTCCAAATATCATCGGGTTCTGCAAACAACTGGAAAAAAGGTACAATACCAAATGGGGAAATTCTAAAGAAAATTTCCGATTTCTTTGGTGTATCTATGGATTCACTTCTGGATCAAGATAATAATGAATCTGTAAGTTTGAACAGCAAAAAATCTATTTTTACAAAATTAACTTCTATTCCGCAAAGATTCAACAGTTTAAGGGCAGTTATCAGCACTACCGATGATGAAAAGCTTGCTATTGCAAAATATATCGGTTGTCCTATCTGGTGGCTTTTGAATGAGCAGAACCTTGTTTTTGAGCCAAGAGATGATGAATATGAAATTGATGAAAATATTATTTTCACTATTCTTGATATTATGGACGGCTGTGCCGACAACGACATTGACAAAGCTATGCAAATTCAGCTTTCAAGAGTTGTTATAAAAAATCTTGAAAAGCAGGATTTCAACGCTGACAAGCTGAAATCCTTAAAAGGCATTGACCAAAATAAACTGAATTTCATTCTTACAGGCAAGGAAAATAAAGATTCTACGCTGAATTTCGGACTTAACTTTACTGATCTTGTTTATTTGAAAGGTGTTACGAGGGTTGGGTATCCTCAGATGTTTGCAGGAGAGTAAGAAAACCCACAAAGTACAGAAAGTCCATGGACAGAAATTTGGAAATTTACATTAAAAGTTTTAGGCAACGCTATTTCACCTGTTATGTCTTGGTATGTAGCGAACAAAACAATAGATACCATAAAACAAAAAGTAAAAAATAACTATAATGGGAGTTAATAATGAAAAAAGGGAATTTGGAAAAATGGAATGATATACAATCATGTAAAAATCTTTTGTTTTTTTCTCAATTAGTAAATGAGTTGCTATTTGATTATTCAATTCCGTCAAATAGGGTATCAACATTAAATAGTCATTTTTTATGCCTTGATGCATTAAATGCAATTATTGGAATAGAAGAAAACGGAATTCCAGAAGGAAATCTTAAGCCGATTGTAGAAGAATTGCATTCAGCGTTATTAGTTGACCCAATATTTAAAACCTCAGCTAATTCACCATTGTATTATTTTATGAAATATGAAAATAATAAATACCGAATTAGCAACAAGGTATCAGAACTGAATTATGATGACATGAAAAAAGCTGTTCATTCAATCTATACTTTATTTTTTCAAGATGAAAAATATTACAATTCCATAAAGGAAAGAATCATTGAAATTATAATGAATAATGATGCATCTTTGCAAATGGATCTATTTAGATTGGTTAAATCACTTTTAACAGAGTTGATTAACTTAGGATACACACCTCAATACATTTACTATGTAATGGATATTAATTATTGGAATTCTAAGGTTAATATAGAAACTCCTGAGAGGATTGATCTTTTTTTCGATGCCTTTGATTTGATAAAGAAAAAGTATAAAGTAGCTTTTATTGTAGATAACAATAAGTTTGATAAGTTTGCCAAATTTATAGATGATATAGAAGTAACAAGCGAACTGGAACGAATCACCAATAGTCATAATGAATCACAGTTTTTAAGAATAAAAAGGAATCAATCGTTTATTATAATTGAAAAATCTGCTTTGGACTTTTATGGAGCTGCTATTCAAGCAAGAAATATGCTTTCTTTTAATATTTCCATTTTTAGACTTAATAATCATGAATATAGATATAACATCAACACTTTAAAGTGTGGGGTATATGATGAAAATGAGTTTTATCGTATACCATCGCCGAAAAGTGCTACTTCACATAAAAAAATGCCCTCAGATAAACAAATCAAGGATAACATGAATAACATCTATGAAGCATTAAGAGTTGCAATTGAAAAGAAAAATTACGATATTCCTGACAGAATAATTAAAGCAATTGAATTTCATTCTCATTCATTAGACAGTATTTCAAAAGAAAATCAATTGCTTGATTTTTGGGCGATTTTTGAATCTGTTCTTAATATAAGTAATAAACACATCTCTGATAGAATAAATCAAGTTTGTTCATATCTTGTTCCAGTTTTGAAATGCAAGTATATATATTCTCTTTTCGAGCAACTATCTTCTGATATAAAAACATATTCTGAAGATGAATATAATCTTATAGTAGGTAACGAAACAGAAAATAAAAAAATAATTCAAAAAGTATTTGAATTTGCTGTTCTTGAAGAAAAGAAATCTGACAGAGAAAAATTTATAAGGAAGTGTGATGATTTTCCATTGCTTCAAGAAAGAATATCATACTATTCAAATACATTATACAATCCGAAAGCTGTTAATAGCTTTTTAGAAAAACATGCAATTAGAGTGAAATGGCAAATAATGAGAATATATAGAAATAGGAATTTAATTATTCATAATGGCGATTCTATGCCATACCTTAATTTGCTAATAGAAAATTTGCATTCATATGTTGATGAGTTTATTGAATATGTAATTCATAGTGTAAAAAATGGACATACTATTGAAAGTATGTGTCATGAATTATACATAAAAGAATGCAATTGGAATACTCAGTTTGCACAGAATAAAAGTAAGAATCTTGATTCTGAATTGATTGAAAACATATTGTCTTACTAATTATTGTTCTTTTTAATACAATTTGGATGTTAATTATTTTTTATAAACAACCTTTAGTGGAACGTTTGCAAGTGCTTTAGTTGTACTGTTATATGAAATTGATAAGTATAGATTAACGGTTGGCAGTTGAGGTGTTTGGACTTTGATAGTTTCATAGTTTTATCTAAATCACTTAAATTTTATATTGCTTTACGGTACAATATTAAGTAATTTTTTTGACGGACGGGAACCTAGAAGGTCACAAATGCTGTGACAAAAAGTAGGACAACTAACCAGAAACAAGCAGTGCATTCTAGTGGATACGAGAATAACCAATCTTGAAAAGAAAAAGTGTGACACAGGAATTTTAGATAGGTTTGATAAAACATTTTCGGCACTGAAAAACAACATATGGAAATGCGATGAGGAGAGTAATTATGGCTGACACAAAAATTAATATTGAGAATACTGTTGGTATTGGAAAAGATAGTGAAAATGGCAAACTATATGATTATATTACAAAACAAGAAATACCAAATAAACCTGAAAACAGGGAAGCAAAAGTTGTTTTTGAAGAAAGACTTCACAAAGAATATCTGTATGACTTGAAACAGATGCAACCAGAGTTTGAAGTTAGAAAAGGCTCTGTTTTAATTGGTTTTGCTGATATAGTAGTATTTCATGATGAAAATGACCATTCTCAGGAAAATATCAAAATAATAGTTGAATGTAAACGAAAGAACAGAAAAGATGGCATCGAACAGCTCAAGACTTATTTGGCAGGGTGTCAATCAGCGGAATATGGAGTATGGTTTAATGGAGATGATATTCACTACATTAAAAGGCTGAAGAAATCTCCGCATTGGAAAACTGTTTATAATATCCCTAGAAAGGGCGAAGATTTAGGACTTCCTCAGAAGTCTTCACTAAAAGAGGCTAGTGAATTAGTCAAGGTATTTGAAACTTGCCATAATCATATATATGCCAATGATGGGCAATTAAAGGACAAAGTGTTTAACGAAATGCTAAAAATCCTGTTTATAAAAATAATGGATGAAAAGGATTATTCTAGCAAAATTGCAAAGTTTGGCATTACAGAAAGTGAATATGATGAAATAACTGAAGGCAAACATAATGAGTTCATTACGAGAATAACTGATTTGTTTGACAAAGCCAAAGATAAATATAAAGATATTTTTGACAAGCATGAAAAAATCAACTTAAAACCAACAACTCTTGCATTTGTAGTTGGTCAATTACAGAACTATGATCTTTCTCATTCGTCTAGAGACGTAAAGGGACTAGCATTTCAAAAATTCGTATACGCTCATCAAAGGGGAGATAGAGGCGAATTCTTTACGCCTGACCCGATTATAGAGTTGGCAATTAGATTTATTCAGCCTAACATTAACGAAAATGTTTTTGATCCTGCATGTGGTACGGGAGGATTTCTTGTTGCAGCTCTTAAATACATAGAAAATGTGTTAAAGGAAAATGGAGTAAGTGGAGTTGATTTGGAAAAAGCCAAAACCGACTATGCACTTACTAGATTAAAAGGAATTGATTTTAACCCCGACTTAGTTAAAGTTTCTAAAATGCGAATGATTTTGGAAGAGGATGGACATACCGGAATATTCCATGCTAATTCACTTGAAAAAATGAATGAAATATCAAATATTGCTCTTAAATCTGGTGCAAAGGATGTCGGTCCTGAATCAGCAGATGTCATTCTCACGAACCCTCCGTTTGGAAAAAAAGGTATGGTTAATGATAAGGAAATACTATCTCAATTTACTTTAGCTAAAAAATACAAAGATGATGGTGCAGATACTGTTGGAAAGACAATGGATGAACAGGTTCCTGATATTTTGTTCATTGAGAGGTGTCATGAGTTTTTGAAGGAGAATGGCAGAATGGCAATAGTTTTGCCAGATGGAATTCTTTCAAATGAAAACACTCAGTTTGTTAGAGACTTTATTTTTGGACACTTTAAAGTAGTAGCAATTATTAGTTTGCCTTACGAAACATTCATTCCTCATGGTGCAAATGTAAAAGCATCAATTCTTGTATTGCAAAAGTTAAGTAAAAAAAATATTGCTAAACTAAAAAAAGAGCATTATCAGACATTTATGGCTGAAATAGAGCATATAGGATATCAAGGTAATAAGAACGGAACATTAATATATAAAACAACTGAAAAAGGTGACTATATTCTGGATAAGGATGGTAATAAAATACTATTAGAAGATATTTCTGAAGTCATTGAAACTTGGAACTCCTATAGTGAGAAGAATAAGGTGTGGGAATCATGAAATTTGGAATTAAGCCAGCAGAATCATTAATAACAAGAGCAGATGTAAAGTTTCATTTAGGTGATAAACATGAATTTTCTTTTTCAAGTGTTACTATTGATGAGTTAAAGGAATTGATAGTTCGTGACCCTATGTGTTATGGTTTTCAATATTGTACAGAAGGAGTACCGATGGTTAGAATCGGCGACTTCGAAGAACCATTCATCAACTTTTCTAGAGTTGTAAATGTTAGCTATGAAACACATAATAGATTTTCGAAAACTCATTTATTACCGTTTGATATTTTGATGTCTGTTAGAGGAGTGAGCATTGGTCGAATTGCTGTTTTCATGGGAGAATTTCCAGAGGTTAATATTTGTCCTAATGTTATTATCATCCGTTTGAAAGATAAAACATTAGTTCCTTTTGTTGCTTCTGTATTGGCTTCTGATATTGGACAGAATCAAATTAAAATGTTTACAGCTGGCAGTTCAAAACCAACTATAACTTCATCTATGATTAGTTCCATCAAAATACCTTTCCCCGATAATGAAGTAGTAAAAGAAATAGCCCAATTGTTCAATATAATGTATATCACTCGTAGTGAAAAAGACAGCCTTCGATCTGAGGTCGAAGAACTAATAAAGAATGCTTTGAATAACAAGGAAGTGAAGAATAAAAAGTACACCTATTTTAAAGATTTGTCAAAAGAGAAAAGATGGGATCCTCATTTCCATCAAGAATGTTACAAGGATATTTCTGATTATATTCAAGAGTTTGGAGGAGACACACTTGGAAGTATTGGAGAATTAATAACAAATACGATAAATCAGAAATCTGTTGATGAAAAAATAAGATATATAGAGATATCAGATATTAATAATATAGATGCTTCTATATCTAGTGAAGCTAAAATAGATTATGTAAAAAAGCTTCCTTCTGGCGGAAAGATTCAATTAACAGATAATGATATTCTTGTATCTAAAGTTAGACCTTATAGAAAAGGATTCTCTATCTTTGTCGAAAAAGATTGTGTTTTGACTACAGCAACCAAAAATGGTCTTGCAGTGTTCAGAACTACAGGTTATGAATATCCATACTACTTGTTAGCATTCTTAAGAAGTCCATATGGGCTTTCCCAAATAGTAAGAAGAGAATCCGGAACAAGTTATCCGACAGTAGATGAAAATGATATTTCTAAAGTGATTATCCCTAATTTAGGCGATGAGATACAGACAAAGATTAACAAGTTATATAGTGAATACATCGCTAGTAAGGATATTGAAAAAGAATGTATGAAGTCTATTAATGAGTTTTTGGATATATTATAAAAAAGAATAGATATTCAGGTTCACAAGCAATAAAACAGCTGCACCACTCAGGCACAGCTGCTATCACTCAAATATAAACCATACAATCAAACACTTCTTCTCTTGCCATAAAGAGTAAACAATTTTCAAGCTGTGCAGCAGTTTGAATATCGCCATTCTCAACTGCAAGTAGGTATTCTTTGTCGGATTCTTTCCACAGCTGAACCTGACGGTCAATTGCATCAGCGACTTTCTGTTCTAAATCATCCAGATATACTATGATTTGTCCGTTATTTACAAGCTTGCGAAGTCTGTCGGGATACTTGCTTGCAGAAAAAGAAATATGATATTTCACGCTGTCGCTATGATACGTTTTAACACTTTCTTTATGCGTATCGGCATCATAATGAGTTACAGTATTGGTAGTTGTATCAAGCAACCACAGTGGAACTGATTTGTTCGTTTGGGGATTGATTGCAGTCTGAATACTTTTGAATTTTTTCATAAAAACATCTCCATTTTTCATAATCGGAAAGCTATGTCGTGATTAATTCTTGTTCTTTATTTGTTCTTTATTATCACGAAAAGTTACGAAAAATCAGAGTAATCAAGTTTTACCAATTTACTCTGAAATGACGTAATATCCGCATTTTCTTGGAGTTAAAAAAAGTCGTAAAAAACTTGAGGGGATTTTCAATTCCCGTACGGGTCACTATCTTTGTATTACAAAAAAGATATCAATCGAGTAGGGCGGAATGAACCGCCCTCTCACACCACCGTACGTGCCGTTCGGCATACGGCAGTTCAATTCAAAATTAAATATGGTAACTATTCAGTCCCCCAGAGAATTCAACAATAATGAAAGGAAAAGGGTGGAAGAAAAAAATCGTGAATTTGTCAATTTACAATAGTCCTCAAATGTGATATTCAGTCTTTCCCGAATTTTTTTCGGTACTATGACCTCTGCTGACTTCTCATAGTTCGTTGTTACTATAGGGCATCTCTATAACCCCCCTTTTGAGAAAAAACAGCTATGCACGACATCTGCTGCGTCAACTGTATATGCCGATGCAGCAGAGCCATCTCGCCGCATAACAAGAGCCACTTCGTCGGAAAAGAAATACAAATTCACACCTTTCCGCTGACTACCTACGAAAAGTGCTCGGTAAATCAAAACCACCCGTTGAACGGGTGGTTTGCAAAAGCCCTATAAGGGCTTGTTACTGACACTGCCCCTTAAGAGGGCTGAGAAAGGTCTGCCAACTGCATTTCATTCTCAGCTACCCCTTAAGGGGTTTTTATCTTTTT
>JAZSPM010000188.1:0-10147 GCA_045537455.1 Candidatus Ornithomonoglobus sp.
ACATTAAAAGCTCACGAATATAAATTCTTAACTGCGAAAGACGGAAATGATGCTGTTATGCAGGCATCTTCACATAATCCTGATGTTGTTCTGCTTGATTTGGGACTTCCTGATATAGACGGAATCGAAGTCATAAAGAAAATCCGTTCATGGTCTAATATGCCGATTATTGTTATCAGCGCAAGAAGCGAGGACTCAGATAAAATAGCGGCTCTTGACTGCGGTGCTGATGATTATTTGACAAAACCATTCTCTGTTGAAGAACTCCTTGCAAGGCTCAGGGTAACACAAAGAAGATTAAACTATCAAAGCCAAGTGGCAGCATCCGAATCAATGTTTACAAACGGAAAATTAAAAATAGATTATGCAGCAGGATGTGCATATCTTGATGATGAAGAAATGCACCTTACCCCGACAGAGTACAAGCTGCTTTGCGTGTTGTCGCAAAATGTAGGAAAGGTGCTTACACATAAATTTATTGCAGAAAAGATTTGGGGTAGTGCATGGGAAACAGATATAGGTTCTCTTCGGGTGTTTATGACAACACTCAGAAAAAAGATTGAAAAACTTCCCGATTCTCCGCAGTATATCCAGACACATATAGGTGTAGGGTACAGAATGATGAAAGTTGAATAAGGTGGTTATATGATAAAAAAGAATAAATTAAAAATTATTATTTCATCTGTGATTACATTGCTGCCGATGATTTTCGGATTTTTAGTATGGGACAGACTTCCCGAAAATGTAGCGACAAGCTTTGGATGGAATGGTGAGATTACAGGTTACAGCAGTAAAATGTTTGCAGTTGTTGGACTTCCTGCTATACTGACCTTTGTGAACTTAATATGTATTATTGCAACAAGTGCCGATCCAAGAAGAAAGAATATAAATAACAAGGTGTTTTCAATTGTTTTAAGCATAGTTCCTGTTTGTTCATTGCTTTGCGGGATTTGTATCTATGCTAATGCATTGGGATATAAAATAAGTGTCGAGAGCATAATGCCTGTCTTTATGGGAGTTTTATTTTTAGTTCTCGGTTTCATTCTCCCAAAATGCAAACAAAATTACACAATCGGAATCAAACTCCCCTGGACGCTGCATGACGAAGAGAACTGGAATAAAACACATAAACTTGCAGGAAAACTTTGGATTTGCGGTGGTATAATAATGATTGTGTCAGGACTGTTTAATTTGACATTTATATTTATGACAATAATTTTTGCACTTGTTATTATTCCAACGGTATATTCATATTTGCTATATAGGAAACAAAAATAGTTGGTTTTCAAACAAAATAAAATGAACTGATGATATAGAAAATAAAGTGAGTTGCCTATCACTCGGCAAAAGTAATAGGTCATTCATTTGTCCTATATCAAAATATGATACGCCTTAACCAAAGAAAAGGCATAACCGAGAAACTTTAACCTGGTTCTATGGTTATAGTGCTAAACAGGAAATCATACACCGAAAGCAGTTATAAAAAAAATTCAGGCTCATTAGTTGGTGGCAAGCAATTGTGATTTTTACATACATAAAATGTTGCCTGATTGTTTAAAAGCGGATATTTTGTGCTATCTGTAACCACTAATGCATTTGCCATAAAAGGCAGTTTTTCTCTTATTTGAGCCAAATCAGAATGTCCTTTCAGTGCTATCGTAATATGCGGCATCGGATTTTTATATAACAGCATTGCAATTAAAAACATACTGTTACCTGACGGATACTCATATGCCTTAGCGGACATAAAAGCTATCTGCTTTTCCAAAAGTTCCTTATACTCATCTTTTTCTATGATTTGATACAATCTGACCAAATTATATGCCATAACCGAATTTCCGCTAGGAATTGCTCCGTCATAAGTTTCCTTTGGGTTTATAAACAGTTCTGTACTATTTGGATCAGAAAGGTAAAACCCTTCGTTTTCACAGTCTGCAAATCGTTTTACTGCTTCTATGCAGAATTTTTCTGCATTATCAAGGTAGTTTTTATCCAGTGTTGAGCTGTAAAGTTCTATTAAAGCAGCAATATAAAATGCATAATCATCTAAAAAGACATGCTTCGAACACTTTCCATCACGAAAGCTTGTATAAAGATTTAACCCATCGCACAGGTGATTTTCAATAAATTCCTGTGAATTTTGTGCTGCTTTAAGATACTTTTCGTTTCGCGTAACTCTGTAAAGCATAGATAGTGCTGCAATCATCATGGAATTCCAAGACAATAAAATTTTATCATCAAGGTGAAGCATAAAACGATTTTTTCGATAACTGTAAAGTTTTTTTATTTCTTCTTGAAATTCATCCTTTAAATCATTACTTTTAAGAAGGTTAGGAATATTCATACCTTCAAAATTGCCGCCTTTTGTAATATCAAAAACTTTAGCAAATTCTGCGCCTTTCTCTTCCCCTAAAACATCAATTATTTCATTTAGTGAAAAAGTGTAATATTTCCCCTCAACACCCTCACTGTCTGCATCCTGGGCACTATAAAATCCACCATCTTCAGAGGTTATCTCGTTTAAGATATATTCTGCCGTCTTTTCGGCAGTATCAAGATAAATATTGTTGTTAGTAATACTATACAAAGATGAATATGCCATAATAAGCAAGGCGTTATCGTAGAGCATTTTCTCAAAATGAGGGGCAAGGTAATACCTGTCTGTAGAATATCTTGAAAAGCCGTAACCAATATGGTCGAAGATGCCGCCTTTTCTCATTTGCAAAAGTGTTTTTTCTGCCATTTTCAAAGCATTCGGATTATTGTTTTCTTTTGCATATAGCATTAAGAATAATAAGTTATGCGATGTGGGAAACTTTGGTGCATCGCCAAACCCACCATAAGCACTATCGAAGGTATGCTCAAAAATCTGTACTGAGCACTGTATCAAGTCGCTGTCAGTTTGATTGTTTTCGATGGTATCGGTATTTTTTAGATGCTCAATAATTTCTTCCGCAGACTCTAAAAGGTTTGCCTGATTTGAATTCCATCTATTCGCAATTGTATTTAAAAGTTCTGAAAAGCCTGGCATACCATATCGCGAACTAGGAGGAAAATATGTGCCGGCAAAAAACGGTTTTTTATCCCAAGTCATAAATATGCTCATAGGCCAACCGCCACTACCGGTAAATGCCTGGCATACTAACATATATACGCTATCAATATCAGGTCGTTCCTCACGGTCTACCTTTATTGAGATAAAATGTTTGTTCAAAATTTCTGCCGTTTTATTATCCTCAAAGCTTTCGTGTGCCATAACATGGCACCAGTGACATGTACTGTAACCTATACTTAAAAAAATCGGCCTATTTTCTGCCTTTGCCTTCTCGAAAGCCTCCTCACACCAAGGATACCAATTTACAGGATTTTCTGCATGTTGCAGAAGGTACGGACTTGTTTCGCTTTTTAACTGATTGCTCATTTTTCCTCCATATTAAAACTTCATTATCTTAAGTATATCCTAGTGCAAAACAATAAATACTATACATAAACTATGGAAATAAAAAGGGAGAATGAGCTTATACTGATATTAACAGTTAACAAAAATAATTTTCAAAAAGAAGTTTTAGAAAGCGACCGACCGGTGTTAATTGATTTCTGGGCAAGCTGGTGTGGACCTTGTAAATCTCTTTCGCCTATTATAGATGAAATTTCGGCAGAACATCCTGAAATTAAGGTGTGCAAGGTAAATATAGATGAAGAACAAGAACTTGCCTCACAATTTGACATAATGAGTGTTCCGACACTTTTAGTTATTAAAGACGGTAAAGTAGTAAACCAATCAGTTGGACTAAAACCTAAAAATCAAATTCTCCAGATGCTTTAAACATGTAAACAGTATGTCGCTATAAGGAGAATAAACTATGGAAAAAATATATGATGTGATTGTAATCGGCGGAGGTCCTGCAGGATATACCTCAGCAATTTATACATCAAGGTCTGGTTTTGATACTTTAGTGCTTGAAAAATTTTCAGCAGGCGGACAGATGACACAAACTACACAAATAGATAATTATCCTGGCTTTCCTGAAGGTGTGGACGGATTTGAATTAGGAACTAAAATGCGAGAGGGAGCAGAAAGATTTGGTGCAAAAACTGTTCAAGCAGAAGCTATTGAGGTAAATCTGAAAGATAAAATAAAAACAATCAAGACACCAGACGAAGTTCTTTTAGCTCATAGTGTTATAATTGCAACGGGTGCTGAGCATAAACATTTGGGACTTGAAAATGAAGGAAATTTGATTGGAAAAGGTGTAGGATATTGTGCCGCTTGCGATGGTATGTTCTATAAAGGAAAAATTGCCGTAGTTATAGGTGGAGGAAATTCTGCGGCAGCAGATGCTCTTTTGCTTTCTAAGATATGTAAGAAAGTTATTGTGGTTCACAGAAGAGATACATTAAGAGCTGAAAAAGTTTATCATGAGCCTTTGCTCAAAGCTCCAAATGTAGAATTTGAGTGGAATAGCACGGTCTGTGAAATTTTAGCTGACAATAAGGTTACGGGTATTAAAATCAAAAATTCAGCCCAAGGCACGGAAAAAGAAATCTATACGGATGGAGTTTTTATAAGCATTGGAAGAGCGCCTCGGACAGACTTGTTTCGCGGTCAACTTGATATTGATAAAAATGGTTACATTATAGCAGACGAAACAACCAAAACCAATTTAGGCGGAGTTTTTGCAGTAGGCGATGTCCGCACAAAACCTGTTCGTCAGATTGTAACCGCTACGGCTGATGGAGCATGTGCCTCTCATTTTGCGGAAGAATATTTAGCAAATATATAATTCTATAAAAAACACAGACGGAGCTTGAAAATTCTCCGTCTGTGTTTTTGTCTATCTGCGATTTAATTTGTCTGACAAATCTCCATATACGGGTGTTGCCAAACCAAAACCGCCGGACACGGTTAGTATTTGACCCGTGGTATAAGCAGAATCATCTGATGCAAAGTAAACTGCTGCTGCGGCAATTTCTTCAGGTGTACCCATACGCTTAAACGGAATATGACGCATAAACAACTCTCTAAAACCTTCCGTGAGATTTTTCTCTACTGCATCTGTTGCAGTCATTCCCGGTAAGATTGCATTACAGCGAATATTACTCTTTGCTTCGTGCACGGCTATCAGCTTAGTCAGATAATTTATAGCTGCTTTACTTGTTCCGTATGCCACCTGAGAAATATCAGGCACAAGACCTCCCACCGAGGATATGTTTATAATACTTCCGCCGCCGTTTTTTGCCATGTGTTTTGCTGCTTCCTTGCTTGCCATAAAAACACTTCTTAAATTGATATTTACAATATCAAAGAAAACAGCTGTATCTGTATTTGAAAAGTCAAGGTCTTTTCCCGGATTTGAAGTGCCGAAGTTGTTAACCAAAACATCAATACGCCCTGCATCTTTTATTACTTCATCAGTCATAGAAATATAGGATTCAGGTTTGCTTGCATCGTTATAAACATATCTTACTATACAGCCCTCGGAATTTAGCTTGTCAGCCTCCTGCTTTGCAAGTTCTAAATTTCTTGCCGCCATATAAACTATAGCACCTTCTTTAGCAAAGGATTTAGTAATGGCAAGACCTATTCCTCGGGTTGAGGCAGTAATTAAAACAACTTTGTCTTTTAATTTCATGCTTTTTCTCCTTTTTTGATATAAATTTTAGGTAGGAACAACACTATCGCAATTCCCGCAATAACACAAATAATCTCCGCTACAGCAAGAAACTTTATGGAATTTACTGCGGCGGTTATTTCACCCTTCCCGCTACTTATAATATTTGTTACTCTATTTGTAAAAAGAGGAACAAAAATCGCTACACCAAAGGGTGCTGCAAGGTCACGGAATAAGCCGTATGTTCCGGTTCCTGCTCCTGCAGTTTCAGCAGGCACGCCTGACAGCACAACCTTCATAAAAATTGCAGCGTTTCCGCCAAGCCCAAAGCCTAATATGCCAAGAGAAGCGGCAAGTATAATCACGGAAGTTTGGGCAGTAAATAAAAGCATAATGGCACATCCAACCCCTGTAAGAGTCAAAGAGGCAGCCAAGACCTTTTTAGGCTCTATGCGGTCTGCCAATGGTCCTAAAACAACTGACCCAAGTGACATTCCGATATACATAATTGAAATCGCATAGCTGGATATAATAGTATTATCAGGCTGTGTGTAGTTGATAAAGACAATTATATTTGTCATATTCGCCTGCATAAGTCCCTGAGTTAAAAAGAGAGCCAGAACTGAGAGAAAAAACTTTTTTCTTTTCATAAACTTCCAACTGAGAATTGGATTTGTCGCTTTTTTTTCTGCAAAAAACAAACCGATAAATGAAATTACCGATGCAATTAAAATAATTAAAAACCATATTGACCTAATACCGAAATTCTGACCAAAGGACGGTAGGCACAACATAAGAGTAAAGAAAATCAGTACCCATACAGAACCAATACCATCGAAATCTGTCAGTGGTTTCAATGCTATACTATCTTTTCTATGTGTTACAATGCAAAGTAAAAATATGATGGCTGAAATTGCAACACATACCCACATCATTACTCGCCAACCATAAAACTCAATAAGCAATCCGCCGAGCGTAGGTCCGAAAATTACTGCACTGCTTGAAATAAGCATATATAAAGAAAAACCCTTTGCAATTTTCTCACGCGGAAACTCTGTAACAATGTATGACATTACCACTGGTGCAATAGCTGCACTTCCTATTCCTACAATAAAACGGGCAATAATCATAAAAAATAGCGATGGGGCTATTGCCGTAAGGATATTACCCAAAGTGAAAATCGCTATACCAATCAATAATGTTGCTTTCCTGCCTATTACATCACCCAGCTTGCCGAGAATGGGTGCAAACGCTGCTGTTGAAGCTGCCATAGCTAAAGCGGTCCATGTTGTGTTATTATACGGCAAATTCAAGTCACTTACAAATGCAGGGCCAAGCACGGCGGTAAATCCGCCCACAGCACCTACTAAAAATGCCGCGAGTGCATACGGCACAAACCCCCTTAAATAAGGTTTTGAGGAACTAATTTCCATAAGTTGTCACTCCAATCTAACCGTATGGAGTTCGATGCTCCGACGGCTAACCATAGTATAACCATTATTTGTGTATTTATTTAGTAGACTTGGTTATACTTTTATGTAGAAAGGAGGAATAGTTTTGAAAGAACTGTTTTTTATTTGCAAGCATTGCGGAAATATTATTGCGATGATAAAAAATAGCGGTGTTCCTATACAATGCTGCGGCGAAGATATGCAGGAAATAATTCCGGGCACTACGGAGGCATCCGAAGAAAAACATATTCCCGTATATAAAACAGAAGGTGACCAGGTAACCGTTTCAGTCGGTTCGGCCCAGCATCCGATGGAACCGGAGCATTATATCGAGTGGGTGTGCATTGAAAGTGATGATGGCTTCCAGTACAAGAGGCTTTCGCCAAACACACCTCCGAAGGCAAACTTTTCATTATCCAAGGGAGACAGCGTAAAAGCAGTATATGCCTTTTGCAATCAGCATAGCCTTTGGAAAGCATAAAATTAAAAAAGTAAAGGAGAATAAAATTATGTCATTGATTAACAAAGAAATTTCAGATTTTAAAGCTTACGCATTTCACGGAGACGATTTTAAGATGGTTTCCAAAGAAGAGATTTTAGGTAAATGGAGCGTGTTCTTTTTCTATCCTGCAGATTTTACCTTTGTATGCCCAACGGAGTTGGAAGATTTAGCAAATAAGTATGAGGATTTTAAAAATGTGGGATGTGAGATATACTCTGTATCTACCGACACTCATTTTGTTCATAAAGCATGGCACGATGCATCTGAAAGAATTAAAAAAATTAATTATCCTATGCTTGCTGATCCGACTCATGAAATTTCAAGAGATTTTGAGGTTTTAATCGAAGCTGACGGTCTTGCAGAACGCGGCACCTTTATCATAAATCCTGAAGGTAAAATTGTAGGCTACGAGGTTACTGCCGGAAATGTAGGCAGAAACGCAGAAGAACTCTTCCGTAAGGTTCAGGCATGTCAGTTCGTTCACGCACACGGCGACCAGGTTTGTCCTGCTAACTGGCAGCCGGGTGCTGAAACATTAAAGCCAAGTCTTGACCTCGTAGGACAGTTATAATGAGTAATATACAAAACATTAACCAAGATAATTTATATGATGTTGTAGTGATAGGCGGCGGTCCGGCAGGACTTACCGCCGCCATTTATCTGGC
This sequence comes from Candidatus Ornithomonoglobus sp., assembly GCA_045537455.1. Lineage (GTDB taxonomy): Bacteria > Bacillota > Clostridia > UBA1381 > UBA1381 > Ornithomonoglobus_A. The sequence goes on from JAZSPM010000188.1 coordinate 8,231, forward strand.
TCGTGCAAGATACCGTGTGTTAGTTCTTGAAAAAGAACAGTTTGGCGGTCAGATTACCATTACACATGAGGTTGTAAATTATCCGGGCTTAGGAAAAATAAGCGGAAAAGAGCTTACCGATACTATGCGCCGTCAGGCAGAAACCTTTGGAGCAGAATTTTTAATGGCGGAAGCAGAAAGCCTGAAAATGGATGATATTGTTAAAACCGTTCGCACAAGCCGTGGAGATTTTCAATGTTTGGGAGTTCTGCTTGCTACCGGTGCACATCCGAGAACTATAGGATTTAAAGGAGAAGAAGAACACAAAGGCCGAGGAGTTGCTTATTGTGCGACCTGTGACGGAGAATTTTTCACAGGAAAAGAGGTTTATGTAGTCGGCGGAGGTTTTGCCGCAGCAGAGGAAAGTGTATTCTTAACTAAATTTGCCCGCCATGTAACAATTCTTGTTCGGGATGATGATTTCACATGTGCTATGGCTGTTGCGGAACCGGCGAAAAAACACGAAAAAATTACTGTTATTTATAACACAGTTGTCGAAGAAGTAAACGGTGAAAACGGTCTTAATTATATTAGATATAAGAATACCAAAACCGGAGATGTTACCGAATATCAAGCAGAAGACGGAGATAACTTCGGAGTATTTGTGTTTGCCGGATATTCTCCTGATACAGAGCTTGTTAAAGATATTGCAGAGTTAAATGAATACGGCTATGTAGTAACTGACTCAAGTCAAAAAACGACTATTGATGGATTGTATGCAGCAGGCGATGTATGTATTAAACCTCTCCGTCAGGTGGTTACAGCTACAGGTGATGGTGCTATTTCTGCTACGGAGCTTGAAAAATATGTTGCCGAAATGCAGAGAAAAACAGGTCTTCATCCGAAGCCTCCCGTTACAAGAATGACAGACTATCCAAATGCACCAAAAACCGCTGAGGCATCTGATGATTCGGATGATATATTTACAGCAGAAATGAAAGCACAGTTAGAGGGAGTATTTTCAAAAATGGAACGCAAGCTTATCCTTAAGCTGTATCTTGATAATCGCCCTGTGTCTTTAGAATTGGAAAATTATATAACAAATCTTGCAGACCTTACGGACAAGCTTACAGTCATGGTAGCTGATAAAAATGACCAATCAAATCTTGCTCCATGTGTGCGAGTCTTTTCAGAGGATGGAATTGACTTGGGAATTGCATTTCATGGTGTGCCGGGAGGACATGAGTTTACATCTTTTGTACTGGGGCTTTACAATGCGGCAGGTCCCGGACAGACAATAGATGAAGATACATTAAAGGAACTTGAAGAAATTCAAAAAAGCACAGATATGAAGATTTTAGTATCTTTGTCTTGTACGATGTGTCCTGATTTGGTAATTGCCTGTCAGCGTATTGCAACAAAAAACAAAAACATTAAAGCAGAAGTGTACGACCTCCAGCATTTTGAAGAGTTAAAGAAAAAATACAATGTGATGAGTGTTCCATGTCTTGTTATAAACGAGGAACACATATCTTTTGGAAAGAAGAATATAAATCAGGTTATTGATATAGTAAAACAAGTATAATGATATTTTGGTTTTGTTCATATAATCCAAAAAATGATACGCCTTAAACAAAGAAAAAAGCCTATAAAGTTTATGCACGAAATCAAGATTATCGCATACGAAAATAGCACTTAAGGGGACATTAGTGCATAAAATTAATAATTTTATCCCCTTAACTTGCATTTAACTGAATTTAGTTATTTGAAATTAACAAGCTGTATAAAATTTTCAAAAAGTATTGTAATCTTTATTATAAAGTGATATAATATATAAAAATGAATAAGAAACGGGAGCTTGTGTTACAGGCTGAGAGGAAGGTAAAACCTTCGACCGAGAACCTGATTTGGATAATGCCAACGTAGGGATGCCTGAAC
>JAZSPM010000182.1:0-3148 GCA_045537455.1 Candidatus Ornithomonoglobus sp.
CTGAAACTTGATGGAATGTCACCTGTTGAGTACCGTCTCGCCAAAGCTGCATAACGCAACAAAGCGACCAAGCTTGCCGCTTAGTCGCTTTGCATAAATTTTCTTTTAAATCTTTGTCTAACTTTTTGGGGTCAATTCATAACCACTTGCCCTACTCTTTTTAATTCGACTTTTTTGATTATTTCAATAATAAGAAAAGCTACAGAAAATACGGCACCATATAACGGATACAATAAGGAAAGCCCTCTTATTACGTATTTTTGAGTTATTATAAATGCAGCTATCCAGATTATTATGGATAAAGTAAGAGTGCAGATTAAAAAAATCCTAATCTTTTTTAACATAACATTTCCTTTCCGCCTGATTTTCGTCATATTTTTTAGAGATGCCCTTAATATTATTCGATAATCGTTGTTTGCTCGGTATACTCTGAATTGGAACTGAATTTATATTTCATATTCAATTCTTTTGTTTCAGCGTTGTAATTCAATATCAGATTATTTTCATCTGAAAGTGTTCCTGACATAATATTATATTTGGTATTTTTTATTTTTCTGAAAACGTATTTACTTTCTTTAATACACAAACAACCGCTTTTTCCTCTGAACTTTCCATATTCGTATAATACTATCTCATAATCACTTGGCAAATTTTCGATTTTAACATTGTAATACTGTGGATTTTTATGTAATCTACGGCTTATTCCTATCATATTGAAACAAGTTGAAAATGATATTAAGAAACAAATGATTATTGTTATGGCGGAAAATACTTCGTTCTTGTTTTTTATGAGTATCAGACATAGTAAGAACAATGTAAACACTATAACAGCACAAAACAAATACGTACTTAAATACTCAATTATTATAATGTCTTTTGCAATTGTCATATTTAAGACAAAAAGCAAAATACAAATCAATATCATACATATCAATATTCGTTTCAACAATTTCATGTTTATACTCCTGCATAAAATAATATAGCATTGTGAATACGCTGTTTTCCTTATTATAGCAAACGACAAAACCTTTGGCGTTTGCTATTTGCGGATGTGCTAGACACTATAATTATACCATGCACATTTTTCTCTGTCAATATCAGAATTACAAATCAACCTATACTGACTCCGTCCGAAAACGAAGTCAGTATGTTTCTTTTTATTGTATATGCAAAGTGTTGACTACTTCATCAATAAGGCAATCTGAATTGTCCAACTTTCCACGAACCGTCAGGCTGAACAATTACAGAGAAAGTTTCCTTTTTAATTGAGAAGCCGTCTTCCTCATAAGGTATATTATCATAATAGCTGTTTTCTACTGTAAAGAAAATCTCGTCGCCCTCAATCCGCTGAAATTCGGATACACGAGAATCTTTATAAGAAATATTATGTCCCCTGCCACCGGTATACAAGTAGACATTTCCGTTATATTCATTATAATAATCCCTTATATTATCAGGGTAGCGTTCACTGAAAGTTTTATAATATTCTTCAAGCACATCGTCAATTGATTTAATTTCAGGATTTTTAATAATATAGCCAAGACTTTCTCCGTTTTCCTTGTATTTCCAGTTCCAGTTCTTTCCGATTAAATTTCCTTCTTCGTCGTATTCATCGTCCATTAAATCAAAAGGAGGATGGAATCTGTACATCCAGTAGCTTTCGCAGGCAGTTTCAAAAAAATCCTGTGCTTTGTCAATGAGTTCCCTTTCTTCGGCTGAAATGGTAGTTTCGGGAACAACGGTAGTTTCGGTTACAGAGTCCGTAGTGGTTTCTGAAATTTCAAATGTGTCAAGGACGGTTGTAGTTTCCGTTGCAGACTGTGTAGTGGTTTCCGAGGCAGCGGAAGTAGTGGAAACAGATGTTTCAGTTACAATATCAGCAGCGGTGGTTGTTGCAGAAGTTGTTGAAATTGAGGTTGTTTCCGTTGCGGCGGAATTCTCAGTTGATTGCGTTGAAAGAACAACAGGGTCATTTACAGCACGATTTCCGTCATTATCATTCATTAAAAAGGCAGTAACGGCAATTCCTGCAACCAGCACCACACAAGCCGCAGTCGTTATATAAGATACATACCATTTCGGATCCTTGTATTTCTCAACGCCCTCAACGCTATCACCGTAAGCCGTTTCCTTAACATCTGAGTTACCTTTATCCATAGTGTTAAATCTTTCCATACTCATTTTGAACATTCTCTCCTTTTCAGAATTACTGATTTTAGGAGTGTCTGACAGCTTTTCAATAAAATCATCATCAGCGTTTTCAAAGCATCTGAATTTATCATTTTTATTCATAATTTCCGCCTCCTCAGATTGTTATGCCTACCGCTTCGAGCATTGAACGAAGTCGTGTCATTGCCCGTTTACATCGCATTCTGACATTTGCCGCACTCATTGAAACTATTTCAGCTATTTCGGACGAAGAACGATTGTAATAAAATTTCTGGATAATTATAGTGGAATCAGGTTCGCCCAGTTCATTAATTTTACAGAGCATAATATTCCTCAGTTCACTCATATCCGAGTCCTTTTCCATATCGGAATCAGAGGCTATAAGTGACATATTTTCCTCCTCCATATCGGCAATGTGTCGTTTTTCCGACATAATACTGTGATAGCGGTTAATTGCTTTGCGTTTGGCTACAATACCGATATAGCTTTTAAGTTCGCCGCTGAATACATTTTCGGTATCGTATTTCATATAAATATCAGCAAAGGTGTCACCTACACATTCCTCGATATCTTCTGCCGTACCGCAGCTTCTGAGTTTATTGTATATAATTGTATAGACATAATTCAGATATTCGTCAAATATCGCTCTGAACGCAATATCAGGTGATTTTTTATAGAGCAAGCAATATTTCTCTCCTGTCATAAACATTCCTCCCGAAAATTTTTCCATGGATAACTTTCACTTATACATTCAATCAAAAACTACAAGGTGTAACACAAAAATAAAAAATTTTTTAGAGATGCCCTTTAGATATGTACTAAACTAATATTTTACACTAGGGCATCTCTAAAAACCCCTGTACAAAAACGAGGAAATATGATATAATATGGATATGAAAGTAAGACAGAAAAGCTTCTTTGATGAAGAAAATAGAATGGAAAAGATAAGTAAGATAGGCGATCCGTTAGAGATGCTGAA
>JAZSPM010000152.1:0-2150 GCA_045537455.1 Candidatus Ornithomonoglobus sp.
TCGGTGCATTTTTCAGAAAAGGCAACTGAAACTATGGAGGAAAAAGTTTTACGAATTATCCAAAATCACTTGGCAGACGGCGAAAAATGTGATATACTAAATGTACCACAAATGAGCCGTTCAGCCTGAAAGGAGTTTTTATGAACATCAGGCAAACGGAAACTGATAAAATCACGGCATTGTATGAAAGATTATCCCGTGATGATGAATCGCTCGGAGAGAGCAACAGTATTTTAAATCAAAAAATGATGCTTGAAACCTATGCAAAGCAACACGGGTTTACAAATATCGCCCACTATACAGATGACGGATATAGCGGTGGTAATTTTGACAGACCTGATTGGAAACGCTTAATAGATGATATTCAGGCAGGGAAAATCGGAACGGTTATTGCAAAGGATATGAGCCGTGTCGGCAGAGATTACTTGCAAACGGGATTTTACACCGAAGTTTTATTCAGACAACAGGGTGTGCGTTTTATTGCCGTTGGCAACGGAGTTGATTCTAACGATGCAAGCACAAGTGAATTTGCCCCGTTCCTTAATATTATGAATGAGTGGTATTTGAGGGATTGCAGCAGAAAACAAAAGGCATCCTACAAAATACGCAGTAATGCAGGTCAGCGTACCACTAATCACGCTATCTATGGATATATGAAATCCCCCGAAGATAAACACATTTGGATTGTTGATGAAGAAGCGGCGGCAGTTGTCCGCCGTATCTTCCGAATGACGATTGAGGGTTACGGTCCATATGATATTGCAAGAATACTGCAAGCCGACAGAGTGGAACGACCATCATATTATCTTGCAAAGCGAAATTGCGGAATACATAAAAATCGTATAGACGAGAGCGAGCCTTATTTTTGGAGTGGTGAAACAGTAAAATATATCATTTCAAAGCCGGAATATATGGGACACACTGTAAACTTCCGCACCGAGAAAGCACATTATAAGGATAAGCAAACAAAACAACTACCTAAAGAGGATTGGGTTATTATAGAAAACACCCACGAAGCAATTATTGATAAAGAAACTTGGGAGCTTGCACAATCCTTGCGTAAAACACCACGCAGAATTGACACAATAGGCGTTGCAAATCCGTTGACGGGACTTGTGTTTTGTGCTGATTGTGGTGCTAAAATGTATAACCATCGCAACAGAAATGCTTGTTTGCATAACGGAGATAAAATTGATCCAAAAACAGGACTTTACCCCTACGATAATTATAACTGTTCATCTTATGGTATTTCTCAATATAAAGACCATCGAAAATGCTTTGGACATTATATCAACACAAGAGCTTTGAGAGAAATTATATTAGAGGTTATACGCACAACAAGTCAATATGCAATATCCAATAAGGAAGAATTTGCAGAAAAAGTCAGAGCCGCTTCGCAGATAAAAAAACTCGAAACGGCAAAGGAATTAAAGCGACAGCTTAAAAAAAATCAAAAGCGTTGCTCGGAGCTTGACGGACTTATTAAAACACTATATGAAGCCTATGCAAATGAAAAGGTTACAGAAAAGCGTTTTGAAACTCTTTCCGCAAGCTATGAGCAAGAGCAAGAAGAGCTTGAAGCTGTTATTGCAGATATTGCAGAACAGCTTGAAAGCTTTGATAAAGATACAGACAAGGCAAATCAATTTCTTGCCATTGCTAAAAAATATACAGAGTTTGACGAACTGACAACACCTATGATAAATGAATTTATCGAAAAAATCATAGTACACGCAGTTGATAAATCAAGCGGTGAAAGAGTTCAAGAGGTTGAGGTGCATCTGAAATTTATCGGGAGATTTGAAGTTCCGGCAGAGGAATTTGTCAAAGAGCTTACGCCTGAAGAAATTGCTGCTTTGGAAAAAGAGCGTATCCGCAAACAAAAAGCCCGTATCGCTTCTAAAAAGTGCTACGAGAAAAAGAAACAAAGACGATTAGAGGAACAAAGACAAAAAGAGCTTGCCGAACAACAGGCAAAGGAACAAAAAAACAAAAAGCAGAACAAGAAAAATCTGCATAAAAAAGTATGAATATTTTATATAAAACAAACTGGAACTTGAACTTATACTAAGTATAATTAATATTTGTCTTATATATCAAGTGAAGTAAAGAATAGTTTTTAAAGGAGGTTTTGCTATGGGTACAATAAC
>JAZSPM010000053.1:0-12971 GCA_045537455.1 Candidatus Ornithomonoglobus sp.
GTATAGGGAAACTTATACTGATTGATTTTGATAAGGTGGATATAACCAATCTGCACCGTCAGCAGTATAAAGCAAATCAAATTGGAATGTGCAAAACAGAAGCTTTGCAGAATAACCTAAAAGAAATAAATCCTTATCTTGAAACCAAGATACATACAATTTGCCTTGATGAAAGCAATGCAAAGGATGTGCTTGCGGATGCCGATATTATCTGTGAAGCTTTTGACAACGCAGAAGCAAAAGCAAATATTGTCAACTTTGTTTTATCTGAAATGCCGGATAAATACATTGTTGCTGCATCAGGTATGGCAGGCTTAGATAGTGCTAATTTGATAAAAACAAGAAAAGTCTCAAAACGGTTTTATCTTTGTGGTGATGAAGTAAACGATATAAAAGACGGAATCGGACCTGTATCTACAAGAGTGATGCTGTGTGCTGCACATCAGGCGCACACAGTCTTAAGAATTATAGCAGAAGAATACGAAGTATAGAAAGAAGGAATTGCAAATGAATAATGACAAACTTGTTATCGGTGGCCACGAATTTAATTCCCGTTTTATTTTAGGTTCGGGAAAATATTCTCTTAATCTAATTGAAGCTGCGGTAAAGGATGCAGGTGCGGAGATTATAACCCTTGCAGTCCGCCGAGCAAACACAAAGGAACAAGAAAACATTTTAGATTTTATCCCAAAAGGTATAACACTTCTCCCAAACACAAGCGGTGCAAGAAATGCCGAAGAAGCAGTGCGAATTGCAAGACTCGCCCGTGAGCTTGGGTGTGGTAATTTTGTAAAGATAGAAATTATGCGTGATTCAAAATATCTGCTCCCCGATAATACCGAAACAATCAAGGCAACAGAAATCCTTGCAAATGATGGTTTTGTCGTTATGCCATATATGTATCCCGACCTAAATGTTGCTCGTGATTTGGTTAATGCAGGAGCAGCTACCATAATGCCACTTGCATCTCCTATAGGTTCTAACAAAGGCCTTGCAACAAAAGACTTTATACAGATACTTATAGATGAAATTGACCTGCCGATTATTGTTGATGCAGGTATCGGTAAACCTTCTCAGGCTTGTGAAGCTATGGAAATGGGTGCAGCAGCTATTATGGCAAACACAGCACTCGCTACCGCAGGTAATCTTCCGCTTATGGCATCCGCATTCCGTCAGGCAATCGAAGCCGGAAGAAAAGCATATCTTTCAGGTCTTGGCAGAGTTCTTACTCGTGGTGCATCCGCATCCGATCCTCTTACCGGATTTTTGCGTGATTAAGGAGGCTTTATAATGGAAAATCAATTTTTTGTGGATTCGGAGCACTTGTCACCTGAAGCGCTTGCAAAGAAGCACAGACTCGAAACAGATCCTTCCTCACGAAAAGACCACATGGAATATTTGCCCGGTATGGAGAAAATTGAATCCGATGTTTGCAAAAATGTAATGGAACAGATGAATTCTTTCGATTACTCAAAATACACTGCCAAAGATGTAAAAGCAGCATTGGAGCATGAAACCTGTACCATAGAAGATTTTAAGGCACTTTTATCTCCGGCAGCAGAACCGTTTTTGGAGCAGATGGCACAAAGAGCAAGACTTGAAACCAGTAAACATTTCGGTAACACAGTGTATCTATTTACTCCTCTTTACATAGCTAATTACTGTGAGAATTACTGCGTGTATTGCGGTTTTAATTGCTATAACCATATTAACCGCATGAAGCTCTCTATGGAGCAGATTGAAAAAGAAATGAAGGTTATAGCAGACAGCGGTATGGAAGAAATTCTGATACTTACAGGCGAAAGCCGTGCTCAAAGCGATATAAATTATATCGGTGAAGCGTGCAAGCTTGCAAGAAAGTATTTCCGTATGGTAGGACTTGAAATATACCCCGTAAATACCGATGAATATAAGTATCTTCACGAGTGCGGTGCTGACTATGTGACCGTATTCCAGGAAACTTATGATACAGATAAATATGAACAACTTCACCTGCTCGGTCATAAGCGTGTGTGGCCTTATCGTTTTGATGCACAGGAACGAGCACTTATGGGTGGTATGAGAGGTGTGGCGTTTTCTGCACTTTTAGGACTTTCGGATTTCAGAAAGGATGCTTTAGCAAGTGCGCTTCATGTGTACTACCTGCAAAGAAAATATCCTCATGCGGAAATGTCACTATCCTGTCCAAGACTCAGGCCGATTATCAATAACGATAAAATCAATCCGTTAGATGTTCATGAAAAACAACTTTGTCAAATAATCTGTGCATATCGTATCTTCTTACCCTTTGTCGGTATTACAGTATCTTCCCGTGAAAGTGCAGAATTTAGAAACGGAATTGTGAAGATTGCCGCAACAAAGGTATCGGCAGGTGTTTCTACCGGAATTGGCGACCATGAAAGTAAATACAGCGGAAAAGAATCAGATGAAGTACAGGGCGATGAACAGTTTGAGATTGACGATAACAGAAGCCTTGATAAGATGTATAAAGACATTGCAGACGAAGGCTTACAGCCGGTCTTAAATGACTATCTTTATGTATAGGAGAAAAAGAAGATGAGAAATTTTGATACAACGCTATATTTTATAACAGACAGTACCGGATTTAGCGAAGAAGAATTTTTAAGAAGAACCGAAGAAGCATTAAAAGGCGGGGCTAGCCTACTGCAGCTTCGTGAAAAGGATAAAACAACAAGAGAATATATTTCACTTGCAGAAAAGGTGCATACACTTACAAAGAAATATAATGTTCCGCTTATCATTGACGACAGAGTTGATGTTGCTCTCGCTATGGGAGCAGAAGGTGTTCATCTTGGACAAGGCGATATGCCAATCAACACAGCACGAAAAATCCTCGGTGATGATTTTATTATAGGAGCAACAACAAAAACTGTTCCGCAGGCTCTTGAAGCTTATCAGCAAGGTGCAGACTATCTCGGGGTAGGAGCAATCTATCCAGCCACAACAAAGGTTAAAACCGTTCTGACATCAACCGAAACCCTTGATGCAATATGCAAAGCCGTGCCAATCCCTGTAAATGCCATAGGCGGACTCAATAAAGACAATGTACAGGTTCTTGAAGGAATTGATATTGCAGGTTTTTGCGTGGTTTCTGCAATTATGAAGGCAGACGATCCTAAAGGCGAAACCGAAATTCTGCTTAAGTTAGCAAAGGAATTGAAAAAGAAATGATTAAAGGAGCAATATTTGATTTAGACGGAACTATCCTCGACTCTATGTTTATATGGGATACAATCGGTGAAGATTATCTTCGCTCTCTTGGAATAGAGCCAAAGGAAAATTTGAAAGAAACATTCAAAACCTTTACTTTAGAACAGGCTGCAGAGTATTACAGAGAGAATTATGGAGTTACGTTGTCTGTAAATGAGATTGTAGACGGTGTAAATAAAATGGTTGAACGATATTATGCCGAAACTGTAAAGATAAAACCAGACATTGAAGTGTTCTTAGAAAAACTCAAAGCTAAAGGTATAAAAATGTGCATTGCCACAGTTACAGACAAGTCTTTGGTAGAAACTGCACTTAACAGGCTCGGCATAAGGAATTACTTTTCTGAAATATTCACCTGCGCATCGGTGGGACACAGTAAAGAAGAACCTCACATATATCGAGAGGCACAAAAGTATCTTAATACCGAAAAAGGCGAAACAGTTGTATTTGAAGATGCTTTGCATGCGTTAAAAACAGCAAAGGCAGATGGCTTTGTCACTGTAGGAGTTTTTGATATTCACGAAGAAAATCAAGAGGAACTGAAAACAATAGCAGACTATTATATTGAAAACTATTCAGATTTTGAAAAGTTTTGGAGCAGTATAAACAAATAAATAAGCGGCAGATTGGGGGCACCACCTTATGTCGCTATATAAAACGATGCTGAAAAATGAAAGGAGAATGAAACTATGAAAATGAAAACAGCATTGACCATTGCAGGAAGTGACTGCAGTGGAGGCGCCGGTATTCAAGCAGATATTAAAACAATGACGATGAATGGTGTTTATGCCATGAGTGCAATAACGGCGCTGACGGCACAAAACACGACCGGCGTGAGAGCAATTCAGGAATCCACTCCTGAATTTTTGAAACAACAAATTGACGCAGTATTTGAGGACATATTCCCTGATAGCGTCAAAATCGGTATGGTATCATCAAGTGAGCTTATTTGTGTAATTGCAGACAGACTAAAATACCATAAGGCAAAAAATATTGTTGTAGATCCCGTTATGGTGGCAACAAGCGGCTCATCTCTTATGAAAACAGATGCGGTTAAGACATTGATAGAAGAGCTTTTACCGGTTGCAACACTTGTTACGCCGAATATTCCAGAAGCGGAAGTTTTATCGGAGATTTCTATTGAAAATAAAGAGGATATGCAAAAGGCAGCAAAAATTATTGGTGATGCACACGACTGTTCAGTTCTCTTAAAGGGCGGACATAACATCAATGATGCAAATGATCTTTTATATGAAAACAGAGAATATCATTGGTTTGAGGGAAAACGGATAGATAACCCCAACACTCACGGTACAGGATGCACATTATCGAGTGCCATAGCATCAAACCTTGCAAAAGGCTTTACACTTGCGGAATCAGTAAAAAGAGCAAAGGGATATATTTCGGGTGCTCTTTCAGCAATGCTTGATTTGGGAAAAGGCTCAGGTCCAATGAAGCATAATTTTGATTTACAGGGTGAATATGCAAAGGAGGCTGAATAAGATGGAAAAACGCACGTCGGTATTTGAAAACGGACTTATTTGGTTTGGTGCAGCAGTTTCTATAGCAGAAATCCTGACAGGAACATATTTTGCACCTCTCGGTTTTAATAAGGGCTTACTTGCCATAATTATAGGTCATATAATTGGTTGTGTAATGCTTTTCTTAGCCGGACTTATTGGTGGCAAGGTTTGCAAAAGCTCAATGGAAACTGCTAAAATGAGTTTCGGAAGTAAGGGCGCATTACTTTTCTCAGTGCTTAATATTATTCAGCTTATCGGCTGGACTGCTATTATGATTTATGACGGAGCGCTTGCTGTAAACGGCATTTTTGATATTGGTAATTGGATTTGGTGTATTGTTATCGGTGCTTTAATTGTGATGTGGATTATGATTGGTATTAAAAATCTTGGCAAAGTTAACACTATTGCAATGACTGCACTGTTTGTTTTGACAATTATCCTTAGCTTTGTTATTTTTGGAAAAGGTACAATGCAAAATATTATCGGAGAAGGTATGACCTTCGGTGCTGCCGTGGAGTTATCTGTCGCAATGCCTCTTTCTTGGTTGCCACTCATTAGTGACTACACAAGAGAAGCAAAGAAACCCGTCACGGCTACCGCCGTTAGCGCAATTACATACGGCATTGTTAGTTGTTGGATGTATGTGATTGGTATGGGTGCCGCTATATTTACAGCAGAATCCGATATTGCACAAATTATGGTAAAGGCAGGTCTCGGTATCGCAGGACTTTTGATTATTGTATTTTCAACAGTTACTACAACATTTCTTGATGCATATTCTGCAGGAGTTTCGAGTGAATCTATCACCAAAAAGGTCAATGCTAAATGGATTGCTGTTGCGGTAACTGTTATAGGAACAGTTGGAGCGATATTCTTACCGCTTGCAGATATTACCGACTTTTTATATTTCATAGGCTCTGTATTTGCACCTATGATAGCAATTCAAATTGCTGACTTTTTCATCCTAAAGCAAAACAAGGAATCAAGTGCATTCAATATACAGAATTTAATTATCTGGCTTGCAGGATTTATTATTTACAGGGTGCTGATGAATGTTGATATTATTGTCGGAAGCACATTGGCAGATGTTCTCTTAACTATAATAATCTGCATTTCAGTCAAATCCATCAGGACGAAACTATTACATAGAACCAACTAAAAATCAAAGAATTTCATTAGACTGACTGAGCATACTCGGTCAGTCTTTTATAATTTTTACAATCTTTAACCTTTATTTAACCTTCGGCTGTTATGATGTGTATGTTAGGAGGTGAAGATATGGCAATAGAGGTTTTTAACAGATATGAACACAAATATATGTTAGACCGTGAAACATTTGAAAAAGTTATAAAAATATTAGATGAACATATGTATATGGATTCTCATAACAAAGACCATACACCATATACTATCTCGAATATTTATTTTGATACTCCCGATGATTACCTGATAAGAACTTCGCTATCAAAGCCTGATTATAAGGAAAAATTAAGACTTCGTGCTTATGGCATACCAGATGGAGATTCAAAGGTGTATCTTGAAATCAAGAAAAAATTCAAGGGCGTTGTAAATAAACGCAGAACAACATTAAGACTTTCTGAAGCCTATGATTTTGTTACCACAGGCAAAGCTCCTGAGCCAAAGGAATATATGAATACACAAGTGCTTCACGAAATTGAATACTTCTTGAAGGTGTATGACTTATATCCCAAGCTATACTTGGCTTATGACAGAATTGCATATTTTGAAAGAGATAACAAAGACCTTAGAATATCCTTTGATATGAATATCCGTTCAAGGCGATATGATTTGAGGCTCGAGAATGGAGACTTTGGAGAAAGGTTGCTTGATGGCGAATTCTATATGATGGAGATTAAAACATCCCTTGCAAAACCTTTGTGGCTTACGCATATGCTGGATGAATTAAACATAAAAAGAAGAAGCTTTTCCAAGTATGGTACAGAATATAAAAATATGATAAATCGTACCGACATATACGAAACAGAACAGAAATATAAAGAGGTGGTTTAAGATGGATAATTTATTTAATGTAATTTTATCTAATGTATCAGCCGATATTACAGTTGGCGGTGCAGTTATAACAATGCTTGTGGCTATAGTGTTCGGTGCTGTCATCGGGCTTACATACTATAAAACCCAAGAAGAAAACTATCAAAGAAGTATGGCAATAACACTTTTGATGCTCCCGATTATCTTATCTGTTATTATTATGTTCGTAGGCAGTAACATAGCAAGAGCATTTAGTTTGGCAGGAACACTTTCTATTATCCGTTTCAGAAGTGCTCCCGGAGATCCAAAAGACATAGGTTTTATTTTCTTTGACATTGCAGCAGGTCTTGCTTGTGGTGTTGGACTTTATGGATATGGTGCAATTTTTGTAGTCCTTCTCTGTGTTGTTATGCTTCTTACTGAAAAATTCGGATTATTTGAAAAGAAATCAGTAGAAAAAACACTCAGGATAACAATTCCCGAAAGTCTTAACTATCAGGGTGCTTTTGATGAAATACTTAAAAAATACACAAAGAAATATACACTTACAAGAATTAAGACCACAGACTTAGGTTCACTTTTTGAACTTAATTACAATGTTATAATGCTTCACGATGAAGATGAGCAGGAATTTATAAACGAACTACGGTGCAGAAACGGCAATCTGAACATCATTCTTGCAGTTGGCGCACCCTTAAAAATGAAATGATGAGGTGAAAGTAAATGAAAAAATTATTGTCAGTTATTTTGTGTTTGAGTCTTGTTACAACCTTGCTTATGGGTGCATCAAGTGTATCTGCTGATGAAATTATTGTGGAGCTTGACGGAAATCCTATTGAATTTGATGTAAAGCCCGAAATCATTGACGGAAGAACAATGGTGCCACTCAGAAAAATTTTTGAAGAAATCGGAGCTACTGTAAAATGGGATAATGATACACAGACAGTTTCCGCAAGAAAGAACAAAAAAACAATTACACTTGCAATCAATTCTGCTGATTTGCAGATTGATAAAGGCGATACAGACGAGGAAGGAAATCCTATCGTTGAAGCCGTAACTCTTGAAGTTCCTGCACAAATTGTTTCAGGCAGAACATTAGTCCCTGCCCGTGCAATATCTGAAAGCTTTGGTCTTGATGTAGATTGGGACGGAGATAATGGAAAAGTAACAATCACATCGGAAACTGACGAGGATGATTCTTGGAAAGAAAATGTCGGCTTAATCAATCTTGACAGTATGACCTACGAGGGCAAAGGCATTGAGATTACCGATAATCAAATTAAAATTACACAGGGCGGTGATTTTACCGTAAGCGGAACACTTTCTGATGGAAATATCACAATTTCTACAAAAGAAAAGGTTAAAATCAGATTAAGCGGAGCAAATATCACATCAAGCAGCAATCCTTGTATTTTTGTGGAAGATGCAGACAAAGCATATATAACGCTAACAGATGGTACAGAAAACTATCTTGCAGCAAAAAACTGCGATGACGGAGCAATCTATTCAAAAGAAAATCTTGAAATCAAAGGTGACGGAAGTCTTGATATAGAATCTTCGGCAGGACACGGAATAAAGGCATCGGATAACTTAAATATCGAAAATGGTGTTATATCCATAAATGCAACATCTGATGGAATCCATATTAACGACACTTTTAAGATGACTGGAGGAACGGTTAATATAACCTCTGTCGGTGACGGTATTGACTGCGAATCTATTGTAAATATAGAAAACGGAACAATCAACATTGAAACTAACGGAACTCCTGTAGAAACCACTCAGACCGAGGCAGAAACAACCCAAGCGGAACAACGCAGACCTATGTGGGAAATAGATGAGGCAGATGTAGAATTTGAAAAATCAACTAAAGGCATCAATGCCGAATGGATGATGGTTATATCAGGTGGCGAAATAAATGTAAATTCCGCATCGCACGCAATTCATTGTCAGGATGAAATTGAAATAAGCGGTGGTAAATTCTCATTAAGTTCAAAATACGATAAGGGCATATCTGCTCACGGCAATCTTACGGTAAGTGGAGCTGACACAGTTATTGATGTTACAAAATCGACAGAAGGTATCGAAAGCAAAAATGTCATGACCATAAATGATGGAGTTATATCTGTTGTTTCTACAGATGATGCTCTCAACGCTACCGGTGGTAATTCAGGAATGATGCAAGGCGGTGGAATGAGAGAAAATATGGGCGGTATGATGCGACCTGAAAATACCACAAGTTTAGATGGAACACAAATTCCGGAAATGCCTGTAGATAACAGAGGTAATCGTGGAAATCGTCAGCCACAAATGCAAGACGGAGAGATGCCTGAAGGTGCAAACACTCCAATGAACGGAGAAATTCCTCAGATGCCACAAAACGGAGAGTTCCCGATGCGTGGCGAAAGACCTGCTATACCGGAAGGACAAATTCCTGATGAAAATATGTCACAAAGACCGCAAATGGGCGGAAATATGGGCGGTATGGGAAGAAATATGAAGGATTGTCTTATTATTAACGGAGGTTATCTTGAACTTTGCGGCAATGATGACTGCATTGATGCTAACGGCAACCTTGTTATTAACGGCGGAACAATCAAAGCAACAAATCCAACAGGTTCATTTACCGGAAATTTTGGCGTTTTAGATGCTGATGGACAAATAATAATAAGCGAAGATGTAAACATAATTCTTGCATCAAGTAGTGGTAACGAAAAAAGTCTTTCGATTACACAAAATACAATTATCGTATATTGTGAAAATCAGCATACAGCAAACGAACAGATTTCAATTTCAGATGCAAACGGAAATGTTGTATATGAGTATGCACCCGAAGGCAATTTTAAGTCTGTTTTAATTGCATCAAATAATATAAAAACAGGAGAAAAATATACTATCAAAATAGGCGACGAAACTTTTGAAACTGAAATTGCAGGTCAAAGTACTGTTATAGGAACACAAAGCAGCACCGGCGGTATGGGCTTTGGAAGAGGCCAAAGAATGCAGTAAGTATAATGACGGCTTCACTTTTGGTGAAGCCGTCAATTTACATTTTGTGATTTTTAGTGTATAATATGAAAAAGGCAGGTGATTTTATGCGGCTTTTGATTGCAGAAGATGAAAGACATCTTAACAAAACTCTTAATGAAAGATTAACTAAAGCAGGATACACCGTTGACAGTTGTTTTGACGGTGAAGATGCTTTGTATTATATAGAGAACACACAATATGACGGAATCATACTTGATGTTATGATGCCGAAAATTAACGGTTTTGAGGTTTTACGGATAATTCGTGAAAGAAAAATATTAACGCCTGTTTTAATGCTTACGGCAAAGGACTCGGACGAAGATATAATAAACGGACTCGATACAGGGGCAAATGACTATCTCACAAAGCCTTTTTCATTTGCTGTTTTGTCTGCAAGAATCAGGGCGATGCTACGTGTAAAAGAAAATATTACCGGATGTGTTTTGGAGATTGCAGATTTAAGCGTTGACACCACAACAAGACAAGTAAAGCGAGGAGAAAATGTGATAGAGCTTTCCTCAAAGGAATATTCCATTTTGGAATATCTTATGCGGAACAAAGGTATTGTTGTTTCAAAAGAGAAAATCGAGGAAAACATCTGGAACTATGAATATGAGGGTTCAAGCGATGTTATAAAGGTATATATTCACCACCTGCGAAAAAAGATTGATGATAATTATGAGAAAAAACTGCTCCATACCATAAAAAATGTGGGGTATGTCATAAAGGAAGATTGAATATGAAAAAAATCACTTCTATAAAAACAAGAATAACAATATGGTACACAACACTTATGTTCGTTTTAATTGTAGTTGTGTTATCTCTAGTTGGCGGACTTTCATATCAGCTTTCAATAGATAGTGTAGAAAAGGATGTTATTCTTCAGGTAACTCAAGTAAGAGAAAGTCTATCTAAAAGACAGCCCGGTGTTTTTGAGATAATTGAAAGTAAAGAAGAATTCAAAAATGTATCTATTTATGAAATGGATGGAAAATACCTTGTAGGACAGTATAATTACGATGTTGTAAATATCCCTTTTGAAGAAGGTGTACCAAGAAAAGAAAACATTGACGGTAAAGAATATATTGTCTATGATGCGAGAACTCCGGGGCCTCCTGGAAGACATGGCGGTTTTTGGATAAGAGGTGTTGAATCGGTCAGTTCCACAATACTTTTGGGACGGTCTGCTATAATCATTATGCTTATTTTAATACCGCTAATATTACTGCTCACTGCACTTGGTGGATATTATATTACCAAAAGAGCATTCAGACCTGTTAATAACATTATTAAAACCGCAAATGAAATTTCTGCACAAAACGATATAAAGCAAAGAATTGAACTAAATCCCGAAGCTAAACAAGACGAAATGTATGACTTGTCGGTTACACTCAATCATATGCTGGATAAGATTGAAAATCTTATTAAGCAGGAAAAGCAATTTACATCGGACGCTTCACATGAACTGAGAACACCTATCAGTGTAATACTTGCACAGGGAGAATATCTACTCGATATTGCAGAAAACGAAAAGGAAAAAGAGCTTGCTCAAAATATTGTTGATAAAGCAAATCAGGTGTCAAAGCTCGTATCCCGTCTTCTGCTCCTTGCAAGAATAGACCAAAGCAGACAGAAAATCAATAAAGAAAAGGTTGATTTGAGTGTTCTGTTTGATATTGCAGCAGATAGTATGAAAGCGCTTGCAGAACAAAAAAGTATTGTACTGCTTACCAATGCTGAAGAAAATACGATTGTCGATGCAGATGAGTCCTTGCTTCTTAGTGCAATAACAAACCTTGTCAGCAATGGTATAAAGTACGGCAAGGAAGGCGGTCATGTAATGCTTTCAGCAGTTAAATCGGCAAACGGCATAGAAATTGTTGTTTCTGATAACGGAATCGGTATATCCGCTGAAAACATTGATAAAATTTGGAAGCGTTTCTACCGAGTTGATGATGTCCGTAATGATGAGTACGGCAGCAGCGGATTAGGACTTTCAATGGTAAAGAGCATAGTTGAGCTTCACAGTGGAGAAATTTCTGTAAAAAGTGAGCTTGGCAAAGGTACAGAGTTTAGAATTATTTTGAATAGTTAATATACGACAGAGGTTAAAGAAAATGAAGACGGCATATATAAAATATCTGCTTGCCCTGTTATTGTTTGGAAGTAATGGTATTGTGGCAAGTCAGATAATGTTAAATAGTTATGAGATAGTGTTCCTTAGAACACTGATAGGAAGTATTCTTTTGATTTTTCTATTTAGAATATCAGGAGGAAAATTCACATTCCCTAAATATAAAAAGGATTTGTTGTTTATAACATTGTCCGGTATAGCAATGGGAACAAGCTGGATGTTCTTATATGAAGCATATCAGCAAATCGGGGTTGGTATATCTTCGCTTATTTATTATTGCGGGCCTGTCATTGTAATGATATTATCTCCACTGATATTTAAAGAGAAACTTACATACCCTAAAATAATGAGCTTCCTGATTGTGGTTACAGGACTATTGTTGGTAAACGGCAATATTTCAGGAGATAATACAAATGTTTGGGGAATATTCTGCGGTGGAATGTCTGCTGTAATGTATTTCTTTATGGTCACACTAAACAAAAAATCAGAGCAGATAACAGGGATGGAGAATTCTGCAATACAATTAACAGTGAGTTTTTTAACAGTAGCAGTCTTCGTCTTATTCAAGCAGGGATTGATGATGGATTTGACGGAAGTTAATTGGCTTGCGGTAATATTCTTGGGTGTTGTTAATACAGGAATTGGTTGTTATTTGTATTTCTCGCCTTTATCAAAATTACCTGTTCAATCTGTTGCGGTGTTAGGTTATTTGGAGCCTTTATCGGCTGTAATATTTTCTGCCGTACTGTTATCAGAGAGAATGACTATGATTCAAATTATAGGAGCAGTTTTAATTATAGGCGGAGCTATGTTTGGAGAATTGGTAAAAACTAAAAGTAAGTAATCGGCGTATCAAATTATGACACGGTGGAAACAAAGAAAAGCGGAATCGAGAAATCGTAAGAAATCTCGGTTCCGCTTGTTTCATTTTACGGCAAAAATTCCGGCATGATTTTATATCGGTTAACTCCGTGATTGGTTGAACGAATTAAAATATCTTCGGGGATTGTTGCAAGGAGCTTCTTTGTAAATGTGCCGTAGCC
>JAZSPM010000080.1:0-3536 GCA_045537455.1 Candidatus Ornithomonoglobus sp.
AAAAAGGAGCAGGCTCAATCGCCTGCTCCACATCAATGCTATTTTAAGTTAAGGGGTCAATAAGGGGTCAAAACCAATTTCATAGAAAATAATAAATCCTCGAAATGGCTATATTTCGAGGATTTTCTGTCTGTCTTGCTCAAAATAGATGACATTGAAAAGCGACGATTCTACGAGGTTTTTCAAGCATTTCATTGCTTGGAGAGCTTATTTTTTTGCTTAACGGTAGCGACTTCCGAACCCCCGACCTCAGTTGGTATGGGGGCCTTTTTTTGCAATCAAACAAAATCCCTCACTTTCCTCAGCAAGGTATTCGTACAAATCCTCTGCCGAAGTCAGGAGATAGACCTCAATCTTGTTGCCCTTGGAAATCCCAAAAAAGTATTCGCCATTTTCATCTCTGTCGTAGAGGTAATCACGGATCACTCCAAAGCGGACGAAGGTGATTGCCGTGAGCATGGTAATCAGATCGTTCTGATAATCGCATCCCTCCATCAGCTCTTTTTTATCATTCTCGGTCAGTCGCTTGCAGTTTTCGCACATCCATCTCGACTCGTCAATGGCAATGCACATTGTTGTAATCATACTTAAAAGACTGTAGCAAGGGTAAAAAAGGAAGTAAAGCTGGCACAGTGGGCGGAAATGGTGAAAAACAGGAACGAAAGCGGACTAACTGTAACTGACTGGTGTAAGCAGAATAGACCAACAATAATCCAAACACGTGGGAATCATTATGATAACAGGGATTGCGTGATACTGTTTCTTTTGAATCACAATTCTACTACTGACTTAATTGCATATGCATCTTTTTCTGCATCGTCTCTTAAATATAAAAATGAAGAAATGGATATCGTAATACCAGCTATAGTTATCAATACCTTCGCTATAGATCAAAAGTATAAGAAGTCATTATATGCTGTTATTATAAATGAAAAATATAAAGATGGAACAGTTTATACAAAAACCAAATCCTGCGCATCTTTTTGCATTGAATATCTTATGCATTATTTTGACACTGAATCTGCAAAAATCGGCGTAACTCACGTGTATCTTTATGCAGAGAGAATTGAGCCAGTTCTTAAATTTTACAAGGATAATACCTTCTTTCCTTTTTCAAGTGATTTGAAAGCATTTGGAATTAATGGTGGTATAGAGAATTGTTTTGTAAGAACATTAAGACATGCTAGACATCGAATGTTTGGCAAAAAAACATAAGAGCACCTCGGTTCGAGAGGTGCTCTTTCTATACTATGGCTATATACCACCATCGTAGAAGTGGATGCTTTCTCATATCTTCTTCGGATATACGTCTTGATGAAAAGTCCTTGATATGTTATAATAGTAAGGAAACTTAATTCGCCTTAGTAGTAAATTTCCTCGATTCTTACTACTAATGCTGTCTACGTTTTTCAAAATCTTGAACGATTTTGCTGTTTTCGCCTCTTTCTATCAAATGGGAAGTGAGTCTGAAAAAGTCTGAAGAACTGCGTAACTCACTGAAAATTTCGGAGGTTTAGCCCTATGATAAAGGTTGCGTTGTTGCGCCTCGGCAAACCCATCAGAAATTTTGTCAATTTGACGGCATTTAGTCAATTTTGACGATGACTAAAACGAATTTTTCGCAGTATTACCACACTCAATCAAATCCGAACTTGCATATTTTTCAATAGTGTTATATCATTTTTCAACGTTGTAATAATTATTTTACTATCTAATTCGACATATTATATTTTAAATTTCAAAAACATATTCAGAAGGTTCAAATTCTTCTGCCCCTGTCAGAACGTTAAAGCCTGTATTCGAGAGGAACAACGAAATACAGGCCTTTTCTTAGTTATAAACAACGCTCATTTGGGATAATGTCATTAAGCTAATCGAATTTGGAAAGTAATCGATAATATATACTGTGGACACTTTTGATTCTCAATCTGAATATAATAATGGAGCAGTAAGCAAATGCATACATTACATTTCTTTATTGTTAATTATCACTCGGCAGTTTCTAGATTTAAACTTTGATATCGTATAATCTAAAATATCTCTCCTATATTCTTTAAAAACATCATCAATAACATCGTATAGAGCCTGTCCGTCTTTTGTAAAATTGACATTCCCAGCTTTTATCTTTTCGCTATTGTTTGCATCTCCCACAACTTCAATAACCTTGTTCCCTGTTCTAAATACTTTTTTCTTTAAGAATATAAATTCGGATTTAAAATCACAGTCTAACAGTCCAAGTCGTTCAAGTTCTCTTAGATTTTCTGGTGTAATTCCAGATTTCTTATAAGATTCTCTATTTGTTGAAACAAATAGTAGAAGCAAAGGCATATCGTTTATGTCCCTCATCGCAAAACGAGAGATGTTGCAAAATAATAACGCTTGTTCTTTGTTCATCATGGACAGTGAATGAAGAAGAGATATTGAAATGGCTCCAGGCTTACTAACCTCTCTTGCCAAGATTGATGCCCAGATTTTTTGCATATCCTCACTACTGATGCAATTGGAATACTCATAAAATCTAACAAACCAATCGAAATCATACGTTTGCTGCGTATCTGACGATTCTTCTGTTTGTAATTTCTCCTCTGCCTTTTTGACTATTTCAAGATAATTCTTACATTTATAAAACTCAAGATAGCTCATCTTTCCGCTTTTTAGCAAATCATCAATGGCCTCTTCAAATTTAGCTGCTTTTATTTTTTCGAATTCTACCGTACGTGTATCCTTCCTTAAAAAAAGCGTTGTGATTAAAGATCCAACGATAGCACTTAATGTAGAATTTGCAGCACTAACTCCACCTTTAATTACTTCAATTAAAACATTATTATCCATAATTTTTTCTCCGTTCTAAGCATTTATTTTTGCTTACGATATTGGCACATTTCCAATTTCAACATTCTGTATCATATATTGAGCGTGTGATGTATTGGTTATATGTCTATTCTAATAGTATATCATCTTTCAACATTTTTGTCAATAGATAGCGCCTCCGCAATGGAGGCACTAATCTAATTACTGTTTGGTAGTCTTTCAAGTGTAGAAAACGTTGAGAATATATTTCAATAGGATGTTTTTTTTTGAAAAAATCAAATAGCAGAAATAGTATTTATATGAAATACTTTTTGAATATTGCAATAAGCTATACTGAAATAAACACCGTTTACATAAATCAGACGATTTATCGTGCATTATAGTTCAATATTTCAATTAGTGTAAAATTGGTGCACTAACCCCATAAATGGCACATAATCAAAAAATATAACTGCTCGCAAAATGGTGCATAACCAGTCCTGTGAGCAATTTTATATTACCGATATAAGGCTATATTTAGGCAAAAAATAAAAGGCACTATATTTGCAATATAGTGCCAAAATTCTGTCTGTCTTGTACAAAACAGATGACATTGTTACAATTCTGATTTTTCATGTATTCTGTATAAACTTTGTAATTTATATGCTCCTCTTAATTATCAACTATTTCAAATCCCACATATTTTGCTCTTTCCACAAATGCGTCTTTAAAATCTTGGATCTTAT
>JAZSPM010000081.1:0-40378 GCA_045537455.1 Candidatus Ornithomonoglobus sp.
TTTGTCGATGGTAAAATTCAATTTGTTCTTGAGTTTCTCACCATCGGCTCATTATTTTAAGCATTGTTTTGACATCGCTGTCAAGGGTGACGGTAGTTTTTTGCATACTTTATTTTTCATATGTTACTTTACACTACCTATCTGTTATCAAAATAGTTCATATACTCATTATAACATAAACAGTTCAAAAATGAAATACTTATTTTAAATTTTGTGAAAAATATAAAAATATGAAATTTTTGTGAACATGAATAAAAGGTATTGACAGTTCGTAATTGAACTGATATAATACAGATACACAGTTCGGATATGAACTGTAAAAATAATCAAGGAAGGAGGACTTCGTTATGAATAAAAAGTTGATGATTTCTGCCGATGAGGTAGCGGAAGCTTTGGGTGTATCAATGTCCCATGCTTATAAAATCGTGCGACTGTTAAACAAAGATTTAGAAGCAAAAGGCTTTATAACAGTTGCAGGCAGAGTAAGCAGAAGATACTTTGAAGAAAAATTTTATGGATCAGAAGGAGTGATTACAAATGTCGGTGCATAAGGACAAAAAGACAGGTAAATGGTTTGTATCATGCCGATATGACAATTGGGATGGTGCAAGAAAGCAAAAGGTTAAGCGAGGTTTTGAAACCAAGCGCGAGGCTTTAAGTTGGGAGCGAGAGTTTTTGCAGATAAAAAGCTCAAATTTTGATATGACGTTCGAATCGTTTGTGAAATTGTATCTTGAGGATCGAAGGTCAAGGATAAAGAAAAATACGCTTTTAACTAAAACTCATATAATCGAAAACAAGATTCTTCCGTATTTTAAGGACAGAAAAATGTCAGAAATTAAAGCCACTGATATTATTGCTTGGCAAAATAAGATTATGTCGGAGACAGATTTGTCAGGTGAATCGTATTCGCCAACTTATCTTAAGACCATACATAATCAGATTAGTGCAATTTTCAATCATGCTTGTAATTTTTATAACTTATCTGAAAATCCTGCGAGAAAGGCAGGAAATATGGGTAAGGAAAAGACAAAGGAAATGCTTATATGGACAAAGGAAGAATATCTTAAGTTTGCAGATGAGATGATGAATAAGCCACAAGCATTTTATGCCTTTGAAATTTTGTATTGGTGTGGACTCAGAGTTGGTGAATTATTAGCACTTACGCCATCGGATTTCGATTTTGAAAATGCAACACTCAGGGTAAACAAGTCTTATCAGAGACTTGAACGTGAAGATGTGGTGACAGATCCAAAAACACTTTGCAGCATCCGAACAATAACAATGCCGGATTTTCTTAACGATGAAGTAAAGGAATACATCGGTATGTTGTACGGAATCGGTGAAAATGACAGAATTTTCGATTTTACTAAGAGCTTTCTTCACCATGAGATGAAACGAGGTGCAGAAGCTGCAGGTGTCAAAAAGCTAACATTGCATCAGTTGAGACATTCTCATGTAAGTCTGTTAATCAGTATGGGATTTACTGCTGTGGCAATCGCTAAGCGTGTAGGGCATGAGAGTATTGATATAACCTACAGATACGCTCATATGTTTCCAAGCGAGCAGGCAGCAATGGCTGATAAGCTGAATATTGAAAGAGGTGGTTGCTAAATGGAGAAAAAGCTTGATGCAAAGGGTAGATGGCGAAACAAAGCTTCATCGTTTATGATGTCACCTGAAGAATGGAAAGATTTAGACACTCGTGTAAGGTTATCAGGACTTACGAAGCAGGAATATATGATAAGACGGTTACTTGAACGGGATGTCGTGGTTCAGTCAAACACACGAGTGTTTAAGGCACTTAGGGACAAAATGACAGAAATCTTAACTGAACTCAGAGGTATTGAAAATGGTGCAAATGTTGACGATGAACTCCTTGCAACAATAAAAACCGTTGCAGAAACTTACAACGGTCTTGAAGAAAAGAAAAAGTCCTAAAGTATCGGCAAATACCTTAGGACAAGGAATGTGGTAAGAACCACACACCCAACGATGGTATTTTACCACATTCCTATTGATTTTTCAATAGAAGGTGAAGAAAAATGTCGAATTTGAAGCTGATAAATATGGAAGATGTAGAAGTCGAAGAAGTAAAATGGCTGATTTATCCCTTTATCCCATACGGAAAGATAACGATAATTCAGGGTGATCCCGGCGAAGGAAAGACAACTCTTGTACTTCAGATTATTGCAAGGCTTACCAAAGGCGAAAGCATCGTAAATGAAGAAGCGAAAGAGCCGATAAATGTTATCTATCAAACCGCAGAAGATGGGTTGGCTGATACAATCAAACCACGTTTGTTATCTGCTGATGCAGACTGCTCAAAAGTGCTTGTAATAGATGATAAAGACACACCGCTTACAATGCGTGATGTACGCCTTGAACAAGCTATTGTTGAAACAAATGCAAAGCTTGTGGTTTTAGATCCCATTCAAGGATTCTTGGGCGCTAATGTTGACATGCACAGAGCAAATGAAATCAGACCTGTTATGAAGCATATTTCTGAGCTTGCAGAAAAGTATAAATGTGCCATTATCTTAATCGGACACATGAATAAAAGTAGTATGGGAAAATCAGCATACAGAGGATTAGGTTCGATTGATTTTCAAGCGGCAGCAAGAAGTGTACTTATTGTTGGCAGAATAAAAGACGAACCCGAAATCAGAGTTGTATGTCAGACTAAAAGCTCCCTTGCTCCCGAAGCGAAATCTCTTGCTTTCAGATTGAGCGAAGAAAACGGCTTTGAGTGGATTGGCGAATATGATGTTACGGCTGATGATTTACTATCCGGCACAGCAAAGGGTACGAAGAAACAAACGGCGATTGATTTTCTTGAAAGTACTCTTGCAGATGGACAGATGGCACAGATAGAACTAATGGAGCTTGCAAAGCAAAAGGGCATATCGGAGAAGACATTGCGAAACGCAAAGGACACCTTGCAGATAAAGTCTAAACGGTTAAATAATCAATGGTATTGGAGTCTTGATTAAAAAGTAAGATGGCAAGATGCCCTGTTCTTATAAAAGGGGCACCTTGCCATCTTGAAAGGATGTGATAGGATATGAAGCAAGTACAAATACCGCAGGAGCTCTTTGTAAAGCTTATCAGATATTTCTTCTGTGATGCACTTGAGTTTGATGAAGATTTAGCAGAAGTTGAGAGAGAAATTAAATCTGACATTCGAAAAAAGTTGGATAAAATTTCAATGAGGAGTTATTACACCGCATATAAAACTGCTCCTACTGAGCAGGAGCGTGAGGAAGCATGCAAAAAATATCTCGATGAAAGAGGTGTGCCGGAGAGCTTTCGATGGTGATTCTCTTTAAGAGATATTTACGGGAATGTGGCACATTCCCGTGCAGGCAATTAAGGAGCGATAGCGACGGATTGTCAATAGGAGAGAACGAAAAATTTTAGAGTTCTCTACCATTGCAGACGGAAGATTTTTGAATTAAAAATATCTGCCGTCTGCAGTGTGTGTAGCTATAAGCGGCACACACTTCGGTGATAGCCGAACAAGCCCTCTGCAAGAGCGCAAACTACCATAGGTAGCCGCATTTTTATTGGCTCGCTGACAAAAGTGCATTTGCGTTACTTTTGACAAAAGTAACAAAACAAAAAGATGCTCTCTTCGTTCGCAATTAAGGAATGTTTTGTTGAATGACGGCGGACAATGCCCACCTTATTGAACAAAACCCAAGCTCGCTATCGCTCACTTGTAAATATGAAAAGCGAGGTGAAAATATTATGAAAAGAACAATATCCATTATGACGGGAGCAGGTTCTATTGCTCATAACGAAAGAAAGTTTATTGCAGAAAATGTAGATGGTGAACGCACCCAAAACAACATTGTATATTGCAAAGAAAATATCAGAACAGTATATCATAAATTGTTTGATGATGCAGTGAAAAGGCATAACGAAAAACAGACTCGTTCAGATAGACAAATCAAGAATTACTATAAAAAAATCAGCCAAGACAGTAAGCAGGAGAAGCCATTTCACGAAATCATAGTGCAGATTGGTGATAAAGACAATATGGGAGCGATGACGCAAAACGGTCAGCTTGCAAAGGAAATTCTTGATGAATACATGAAAGGATTTCAAGTCAGGAATCCGCAACTATATGTATTCTCTGCTCACCTGCACATGGATGAAGCGACACCACATTTACATATTGACTTTGTCCCATTTACCACAGAGGGAAAACGAAAACTTGATACAAGAGTTTCTTTAAAAGGTGCATTGAAGCAGCAAGGGTTTATCGGAACGGGGCGGAATGATACGGAGCGTGCTCAATGGGCGGAATCTGAAAAAGAAGCTCTATCAAAAATCATGCTTGAGTGTGGCATTGAGTGGGACCAAAAAGGAACTCACGAAAAGCATAAAACTGTAAGTCAGTTTAAGCGAGATAAATTGATTGAGGAAGTTGAATCACTTGAAGTTCAGATGTCGGAACTTGAGAAAAGGGCATCTACCTATAAAAGTGCTGAGGACTATGCAACAATAACGGCACAGAAGCTAAAAGATAATGCTGACTTTGAGTTAAAAGAGACCTCGAGGATGATGTATGCAAAATCTTATAAAGCAAAGTTTGTTGATCCTTTTATAAAAAGAGTTATTGATATTGTAAAAAACCTTGCTCGCAGATGTTACCGGGCAGAGAAATTTCAGGAGGAAGCCGAAGAAAAAATCTCAAAGCTTCAGGTGGAAAAAGAAGAACTGAAAACGAAGCTATGGGATAAGACAATAGAAAATAATAATCTCAAAAAACAACTGTCGGATTATGAAAAAATCAAGTCATATTTCGGCATAGACAAAATAAAAGAATTGCTTCAAACGATCAATACCACAATGCGAAAAAAAGATAAAGGCACAAAACGAGCTTGATAGGCTTATTCCCATACTTGCCAAACAACAAGGTGTTACAGAAGAATTAAAAGCAAAAAATCAACTTAAATGGGTCGGCTTGATGAACAATATCAAAGTACAGGCAGAAGAATTTGTGCTACGAAATTTTGTTTATTCCAGGGAGGGGCGAAAATGAACATTATAGAAGAATTGTATTACGGAAATTTAAATCCAAATGAAAAGAGGTACGACAGGGATTCACAGTATGCAAAAGCTCTTGAACTTCTTTGTAAAAATGAGAAAATCTTATCAGAGACTTTAGCAGGTGATACATTAAAGCTTTTTAATAAACTTATGGATGCAAGCGATGAAATTATTGCTTGCACCGGAACAGAAAATTTTAAAATGGGATTTAGTCTTGGTGTTCAGCTTATGGCAGATTGTTTTAAGTATGATTCTACGACAATATTTAAGGATATTTGAGGAGGTAATCATGAAAATTACAAAAGCTATTGTTATATTATCTGTTTTAACTATTTTTATAACCACTACATACGCAGCAGAGGTGCCGAGAGAATCGGCACCCTGCAATGCTAAAAATGAAGCAATTATTGTTGTTGAGAGTTTTATAGGCGATATTTTAACGGAAGTGCAGAATGGCATGGGATATGCTAATGCAAGAGCAAAATCAAACCGCATATTCTTTAATGCTTGGCTGAGCGGTCAGACAAATGGATATAGTTACGGTGAATTGGTTGACATTGCTAATGCCGCAATATGGCAATATCGTGATATGTATTTGCGACCTGATTTTTATACAAATAATCTTGAAAAGGTCAGAGTTATTATCGCTCCCGTAATTGACGATTATAAATCCGGTAAAATCACTTATGCAGAAGCAGAGTTCAATGCACGGAACAAGATTTATCAATCTGCAAACCCATCTTTCAATCCCAATGTGGAATATATGAAAGATCCTTTGTCAAGAGATATTCCTTCGGTGGATAATAGTTTGTTTATAATTGCAAGAAAATTATTGTTAAATAGTAAAGCTTAGGACGGAAAAAGTCGACTTGTCGACTAAATATATCCTAAATCAGCTGGACAAACATATTGTTGTTGACTTTTACGCCTATTTAATATAAAATAATAGGCATAAAAGTCATGTTTGCCTAGGAGGTAGTATGTCAAATATAGATAAAATTATGGATATTGCTCATTTGAATAATGGTGTTGTTACCACAGAAGAATTAAATAGATTAAATATCCATAAAGGCTACTTACGAGTAATGATAGAAAAGGGAATGTTGGAACGCTCAACAAGAGGTGTCTATATATTACCGGAGAGACTGGATGATGAGCTTTTTAATTTGCAAAACAGATTTAAGAAAGGTGTTTTTTCTAATGGTACAGCGTTATATCTTTTGGGCTTTTCAGATAGAACACCAAGCAGGTATGATATGACATTTCTTGCTTCGTATAATACTTCATCTGTTAAAAGTGAAGTTGTCACCCATAGAGTAAAGAAAGAACTATATGAAAAGGGTATTATTTCTGTTAAAACTCCGTTTGGAAATAGGGTTAATGTGTATTGTATAGAGCATACTCTGTGTGATATATTGCAAGAACGATATTGTATGGACATTCAAATCGTTACAGATGCGTATAAAAGATATGCAAGATATAAAGATAAAAATTTGAAACAGCTTATGGAATTTTCTAAGTTAGCACGGGTTGAAGAAAAGGTTAGAAGATATATAGAAGTGCTTATATGAAAATAAACAGAATTGCATCAATCAAAGTCCAAAATTGTCCAAGGTATTCCATAAAAGTCCTTGACTTACCATGCTTTTTTTGTTATAATATAAAGTAATGAATTAGGAGGTATGCAACTATGTCTGATAGTATTTTGACTATATCACAAGCAGCTGATTATTTAAAAGTTTGCGATAAAACAGTAAGACGTTTGATATCTAAAAAGGAACTTATAGCATCTAAAGTCGGTAATTCATGGAGGATTCAGAAAGAAGATATTGATAAGTATCTTAATAGAACAAAAAATACTTAATTGGAGGAACGCTATGCCGATTAATATTAGAGAATTGGAACGTTTAGTTAATCAATTTGAAACAAACGTAGCATCATATAAAAATCCTGCTTTAGCTTATAACGAACATTCGTGTAGAATTGAATACATAGATCCATTATTGCGTGTTCTTGGATGGGATGTAGAAAACACAAGGGGATTAGCTCCACAGTATAGAGAAGTAATAGCTGAAAATTATACTAACGAAACAGACAGACCAGATTATTCATTAACTTTGTGTGGAGTTCCTAAGTTGTTTGTAGAAGCAAAGAAACCTGCTGTAGATATATCTAGAATTACTGAACCGGCATTGCAAACAAGAAGATATGGTTGGAATGCTGGTCACAAGATAGCGATACTTACAAATTTTGAATATTTGGTAATATACGACACAACGTATATTCCAAAGGAAGAAGACGATGTTGCTGTTGCGAGATATAGAATTTATCATTATTCAGAATATGTTAACAAGATCGAAGAGATAAATTCCCTCATATCAAGAGATGTTGTATATTCAGGTGATTTTGATGCATATTTTGACAATGTATTTATGGCAGATGTTGCACAAAGAATGCCTGTTGATAAAAGGTTTTTAATACAAATTAACGAGTGGAGAATAGCTTTAAGTAACGTACTGTATCATAGTGATGAAAAATACCACTCTCTTGATGTATTAAATGATGTAGTTCAAGCATTTATAAATCAAATAGTGTTTTTAAGAATATGTGAGGATAGAAATTTACCTGTTTATCATAAATTAAGCGAAACGATTATTGATGAAGACGAGTTAAAAAATAAATTAGAAGAACTTATTCGCGAGGCGGATAGAAAGTATAATTCTGGAATGTTTTCAGGTGAGTCAATAATCTTCGATTTAGATAACGAGGTTATTTCAAATATTATAAAAGGGTTATATTACCCCAATAGCCCTTATCTATTCAATATACTTGAACCTAATATGCTGGGAAAAATATATGAAATGTTTTTGACTGAACAGTTGCAAATTAACGATGAACAAGTCATTTTAACCAAGAAAAATGAATGCGTTAATAGATCAGTTGTAACTACTCCAGTAGAAATAGTTAAATATATTGTAAAATCCACCTTAGCTCCTCTTTGTACAGGTAAAACACCCGATGAAATAAAGGCGTTAAAAATTGCAGACATAGCTTGCGGGTCAGGTGTTTTTTTGGAAGAAGTATTTGATTATTTACAGGCTTATTGTGTAGAGTGGTATATAAGTAATGATATAAGTCATCTTATCGAAGTTGGGAATGGAAGATATAAGCTTCCTTTTACGGAGAAAAAAGAATTGTTATGTTCATGTATATATGGTATTGACATAGATATTCATGCTGTGGAAGTTTCAAAGTTTTCTTTGCTGATTAAACTGATAGACGATGAATCGACTCCGTCAGTTGTTGATACAAATCCCATTTTGCCAGCACTTGAAAACAATATTTTACATGGTAATTCATTGATAAGCAATGATGATATACGTGATATGACAGTGACTATGGATGAGTTGCTAAAACTTGTACCATTTGATTGGAACGATTTAATCTTTGATGCTGTAATAGGAAATCCACCTTATGTAAATACCGAAGGAATGCATGATTTGTTACCTAAGGTAGAAATGGATGCTTATAAAACTAAATATCGCACATCATACATGCAGTTTGATAAGTATTTCATTTTTCTTGAACGTGCGATTCAAAAAACTAAGGAAGGTGGATATATTTGTTATATTATTCCAAATAAATTCTTTAAGATTAAGGCTGGAAAGGAATTACGAAAATTAATATCTACTAGCAATTTAATGGTTCAATTGGATGATTTTGCCGATGCTCAGTTGTTTGAAGATAAGACAATTTATAGTTCCATTGTTTTGTTGAGAAAAACTAATAATGAGAGTTTTAAATATACAAGAGTTAATCAAATAGCAGAATTATTAACTGAAAGTTATGTTGGGCAGTTGGAATACAATTCTGATTATATAACGTCTGAACCTTGGGTGTTGACTACCGACGAAGAGTTTTTGTCTTCGTTGCACAACATTGGAGAAATTGGTGTTTCAATAACTAATCATGTTGAAATATTTAACGGAATACAAACCAGTGCAGAAAGACCAAAACCTATATATTGGTTTTCTTCTGATGAAATAATTGGTGAAGATGAAAGTTGTTATATGATCTATAGAAATGATAAAGAGTATAAAATAGAAAAAGCTATTTTAAAACCATATTTCAAGCCTACAAAAAGAATAGAAAAAGGATTGAATTCCTATAGTATACTTGAAACAGATAAACATATTATTTTTCCGTATGGTGTCGATGGGAAGCTTATTTCTAAAGACGTAATGCAGCATGATTATGCAGGAACTTATGAATATCTAAATGATAATTATGAAAGATTAGTACCTAAGAGTGTAGATGTTAAGGGAGTTAGAGATGTGCCAAATGCCACGGCAGAAACATGGTATCAATATGGCAGAACACAAGCGTTAACTGCATTTATAAACACTCCTAAATTGATTGTTGGCATATTAAGTCGAGAGGCTATGTATGCTTTTGATGACCAAGATATGCTTATTGCCTCTGGCGGTACAGCCGGATATTGCGCGATTTCTATGAAAGAAGAAAGCCCGTATGCAATTGAATATATTCAGGCGTGGATGTCAAATCCGTACACAGAGAAAATATTAGAAACAATGGGAAGTAACTTTGAAAATGGATTTATATCAAGAGGTACGTTTGTACTTTCAAAGTTGCCATTCATAGAAATAAATTTTGAGGACGAAGCTCAACTAAGACTATATAATAAGGTTGTTGAGAATACCAGAGAAGTATATGCAATCAATAGTCAATTGAGCGAGGTCCATGATAGACATAGCATAAATGTTTTGACAAGTAGAAAAAATAATCTGATTTGTGAAATTGAAGAACTAATTTCAAAAGTTTACAAACAACAGTTTTGAAAGAGGTAAATTATGAAGCTTAAAGAGAACAGTTCAGAACAAAAATTAAGAGGAGCTTACTATACGCCATTGAAGTTAGCTAATGCAATGGTTAAGCTTTTTGTGTCTGAAAAAATAAATACTATATTAGAGCCAAGTTGTGGTGATGGTGTATTTATCGAAGCTCTTTATCAGCAAAACATAATTTCAAATAATCAAGAAATTACAGCTATAGAAATCGAAAAAGAAGAAGCTCAAAAGGTTAATTTCAACTTTAAAAACCAGAAAAATGTTAATGTCTATAATGAGGATTTTTTCGAATTTTATAAAAGAACTGCTGATAATATCAAGTATGATTTAATTATTGGAAATCCACCGTATATCCGTTATCAGTACTTAACAGAAGCCCAAAGAGAAATTCAATCTAAAATATTAACTGATAACGGTATGAAGTCTAACAAACTGATAAATGCATGGGTTTGTTTCTTGGTGGCATCTGTTCAAATGTTATCTGAAAATGGTAAGATTGCATTTGTTATTCCGGCTGAAATTTTACAAGTTGCATATGCAGAAGATCTAAGAAAATATTTAGCTGATCATTTGCAACGGATGACTTTGATTACCTTTGAGAGGTTGGTATTTGATGAAATAGAACAGGAAGTATTAGTATTTGTTGGTGAAAAAGGTGGCGAAGAAAAAGGAATTCGTATTATAGAAATGGAAGATTTGAATGGATTTGATTTGCTTGATTTGAATTCAAATGGATACCAAAAACTTCAGCATACAACAGAAAAATGGACAAAGTATTTTATAACAACAGAAGAATCAAGTCTTATAAATGATATTAGAGATGATATTCGTTTTTGTAAATTTTCTGATTATGGTTTAATTAATGTAGGGATAACAACTGGCAATAATGATTATTTCTCGGTAAATAAAGAAACTGTAGACAAATACAACCTAGATAGTGTTGTGCTCCCATTAATTGGACGTAGTTCGCATGCTCGTGGAATATATTTTACTGATGAAGATTGGAATGCTAATATATCGGATGAAAGAAAGGCTATGTTATTGGCTTTTCCTGATATTCCTATTGAGCAATATGATAAAAGACATATAGAATATATAAAACATGGCGAAGTCAATGGTGAAAACGCAGGCTATAAGTGTTCTATTAGAGATAGATGGTACATTGTACCTTCTGTATGGGTTCCGGATGCATTCTTTTTAAGAAGAAGTAATTTATATCCGAAATTTGTATTGAATGATTGTAATGCAGTTTCTACAGACACTATGCATCGAATGAAATTTGTGGATGGTGTCGATCCTGATAATGTTTTGTTGTCATATTACAATAGTATATCTTTTGCATTTACCGAAATCTGCGGAAGAAGCTATGGGGGCGGTGTGTTAGAAATACTCCCTGGAGAAATGGGGAATATTATGCTTCCTAAAATAGAAGGGATTGATAGCAGTAAAAAATCCGAATTGCTTTTGCGGGTTGATAACATTGTTCGTAATAATCTTGATATAGAAACTGCTTTAGATATAGTGGATAAAGAAGTGTTACAGGAAATCATGGGTATTGAGGAGGAAATGTGTACACAGTGCAGACAAATATGGAAAAAGTTGCAAAAACGGAGATTAGGAAGAAGTTAAGGTGGAATTATATTGGCAGATAATTTATTTGAATTATTAAAAAATAAAAGTATTATCGAGATATTAGATGGAGATAAATCCTTTGGTGAAATTGAAACAGACAGTAACAAAGGAAATATAAAAATTTCAATGCCGTATTTAAGTGGCTCAAGATTGTGTCAAATTTCTACCGATTTTGGTTTGCCCAAAACATATAGTTGGAGCGGTGGAGCTCAAAGCAGATGGATATATTTGAGAGATATAATCGATCACTGTATTGAACATGATAGAATGCCGGATTTGCTTTCATATTTATTTTCAAAGGAGCAATTTAGTGTTATATTAAGCGGGCATACAGCCGGTACGATTGAATCCTCATATAGTAAAATAACGACAACTATAATTGAACAGATAAATGGGATTTTGTATTTTGGGGGTAATGAACTTATACAAATTTCAGGAAAGTTTCTAATCCGACCGATTGGAACTGTAGTGGCTGTTGCGGCACCAGCAATAAAAATTATAGATAGAAGTTACATAAAAGATTTGTCTGAAAGAGCAATGAAAGATGTTGCTGATGAAAACTATGATAGTGCAATTACTAAGTCGAGGACTTTATTGGAAGAAGTTTTTTGCTACGTTATTGAGAAGAAAAATGAAATTCCTGTTGACAGTGGCGACATCGGAAAGCTATATAATCAGGTAAAACAGTTATATAATATGCATCAAAGCAAAGAGCTTGATAAGAGAATTAACGGCTTGCTATCTGGATTAGAAAAAATACTTAATGCAATTGCAGAAATGCGTAATAAAGATAGTGATTCTCATGGTGTAGGTGCAAGAAGAATTAGTGTTTCAGAACATCATGCGAGATTATTTGTGAATTCGGCAATGACGATGGCTGATTTTATTCTTGCTGTTGGAGATAAAAAGTGAAGGGGATTTGATAAATGTCAAAAGGAATAGTATATATTTTAATAAACCCATGTCTTGATGGATGGGTTAAAATCGGAATGACTGAACGTAATGATATTGATAGAAGGTTAAAAGAATTGAATACTCCGACAAATTTACCTTTATCTTATCGCTGTTATGCTACTTACGAAGTGGAGCAACCACTTGAAGTTGAAAAGAGAATCCATAGTATCATTGATAGAATTGATGATACACTTCACGCAAGAGAACAATTAGAAAACGGACGAATAAGAGAAAGAGAATTCTTTAAGATTTCTCCTGAAACAGCTTATGGAATATTTAAAGATATTGCAGCTCTTAGAAACGATACCGGTAATTTGAAATTGTACCGACCTACGCAAGAGCAGTCACAGGAAGAGGAAATTGCAGAAACGAGAACAAAACGTTCAAACAATTCTTTTAAGCTTTTAAATATAGCCGTTGGCGAAGAAATTTATTTCCTTCATGATGAAAGTATAGTGGCGAGAGTAGTTAATGACAGAAATAAAATCGAGTACGAAAACGAGGTGTATTCTGTTACTGCATTAGCTCAAAAACTTTTAATTGAGCATCACGGATGGAGCGAAGATTTACATGTTAATGGATGGAGATACTTTACTAAGAATGGACTTACGTTAAGTGACTTGCGTGACAGAATTGAAAACGAAGAAAGTGATGAAGATTAATTTCTCCAACCTCTTGCAAAACTACAAATATTATGTTAACATATAGATGATAACAAATTGATAACAGATAACAATTAAGACCAAATAATTAAAAGATTTTAAGTGGAGAAAGCGGAAAAATTAGCTTAAAATCAGGTGAAACAACGTAAATCACGTTATAACGCACCGAGTGGGAATAAGCCAAAAACCTTGAAAAGCCCCTAAAATCAAGGCTTTTTCAAAACACAAAGTGCTTCTGACAACACTTTGACAACACTTTTTTAAAGTGATTATACTATGTAATCAGAGAGACTCCAATTTATTTTGGAGTCTCTTTTATATTGCTATCGCTCATTTTATCAATAAGTTTAAGCAGATATTTGATATTCTCAAGCACATCATTATTCTTTTCAATGCACGAACAAGGATTTATCAATCTGTAAAAGTATAGTGTATCACAAATTATGGGATATTTAAAAGAAAAAAGTTCGCTTATGATATTTGATAGACATGCGAATTTGAAATACAAATATGGAAATAGACAATTTTGGTGTAAAGGATATTATGTAGATACAGTCTGACGTAATAAGAAAGCAATTCAACAATATATAAAAAATCAATTACAAGAAGATATAGCAAGCGACCAAATAAGCTTGCAAGAATACATTGACCTGTTTACGGGTGAGCCGATAAAAAAGGGCTAAATAAAAGACCGCCCCACTTGTGGGGCAGCCTGTAATAGTTATGCGGTTGGCAAACCGTTTCGGCGCGCATTGAGGCGCCGCTAACAAAATAGCCTTATAGGCTAAGTGCAAGCCACCGGTTTTACCGGTGGTTATGACTCAAATAAATACTCTGTAGAATACATCAAAATCACTTTAATAGGTAGCGTTGCACTATGTACTTTTTCTGTAATCAGCCGGACAAACACCAAACGCTTTTTTAAATTCTCTGCTGAAATAGCTCATATCTGTATAGCCTGATAGTTCAGCAGCTTCTGTTATTGTATACATTCCGGATGTTATAAGCTCCTTTGAGTAAGATATTTTCATATTATTAATATATTTTCGTGGTGATATTCCAAATGTATTTTTAAATATTTTTCTAAAATAAGCTTCACTTATATCACACATTGCAGACAGCTCCGGAATACATATATTTTCGTTTGTGTAATTCTTTTTAATATATTCAACAGCTGGAGCAATCAGATTAGTGGTACTGCGTGCCATGTATTTTGAGTTATATTCGTTCTGCAGCATAGATATTATATTATACAAAACTGCTTTACACTGCATATGAAATGCGGTGTTTTTATTTTTCCATAATTCCGTTGCCTTTTCAAACTCGTTAATAAAAGCAGAAGCATT
Source organism: Candidatus Ornithomonoglobus sp. (assembly GCA_045537455.1). Classification (GTDB taxonomy): domain Bacteria; phylum Bacillota; class Clostridia; order UBA1381; family UBA1381; genus Ornithomonoglobus_A. The sequence continues at coordinate 14,521 of JAZSPM010000081.1, forward strand.
TTTTAATTTGAAGGAAAACGGTTCAAAATCATTATTTTCCGAAATATCAAAATTTATTGCATAACAATTTCCTGAATTTTTTGAAGACACTGTATAGCTTGAACCCTTTGGCATATAAACAATCTCATTTTGTCCAACTAAAACAGTTTTATTATCAGAAAAAACATATTTTTTTGTATCATCCGAATTTGGGGATATATTAACAGCAATACCATGCGAAGCTCTGTTTTTATGAATAGGTTCGCCTGTTCCGGGTTTAACATATGTTGCGAGTATGATATTTGTGATATTAAAATCAGAATTCATAAAATTTTCCATAGTACACCTCCTTTTCTTTCATTATATAATTCATTCTTGAAAAAGTCAAGTAGTATTGGAATGTCTATGTACTTTTTTTGCTTTATGGTATATAATTTGTAATGTAAGTAATTCGTTTTAAAAGGAGGACTTTATATGAGCAATTTATGGAACACATTTGAAGCAGACAGAGAAATGCTTGATAAGCAGTATGTCAAAGCATGGAATAATGAGGAATCATTTGAAAGAGTAGAAAATCTGAAAAATAGAGTTATGGAGCTTGCCGATACATTAAAAGGAGAATCTCATCCTGTAATTAAAGCAAAATGTTTTGATTATATTCTGGAAAATGCACCGATTTTCATTAATCCTGATGACTGGTTCGGGATTTCTTTAGAGGCTGTAAAAATGGATCCGATATTGGATATTGGTTGTCATTATGTAAAAATTTTAAATTCCCTCAGCGATAAATGGAAAAACGAGCTTGGTGATGTATTGTACCAGGAGCAGGATAAGCATTTTTGCAAATATGCAGTAAATAATTTGCTTAACGAATTTTATATTGATTACAATCATTCAACTCCTAACTGGGAAGATATTTTTAAATACGGAATCAACGGTCTTTTAAAAAGAGTACAGAGATATAAAACTGATTTAGGCGAAACATCACCGTTGTCATCCGAGCAGTTTGCATATTTTGAAGGTATTGAAATAACATATAATGCAATTTTGAAGTTATTTAAAAGATATGTAATTGCATTAGATAAAAAAAAAGAGCCTAAAATACAGTATATGAAAAAAGCTTTTGAAAATTTGATAAATAATCCTCCTCAGAATACGTATGAGGCACTTTTGCTTGCATCGCAGTATTGGTTTTTGCAGGAGAATATAGACTGTGTAAGAGCAAGAACAATGGGCGGACTTGATCAGCTTTATTATCAGTTCTATAAAAAAGATTTAGAAAACGGTATGTTCACAAAGGAAAATATAAAAGAGCTGTTTGTATATTTTATGAATGTCTTTAATGCAATGCGTGTGGCGTATCAGCAGCCGATCTATGTCGGAGGTATGAATGAGAATGGAGCTTGTATCGTAAATGAGCTTTCATATATAGTATTGGATGCTTATAATGTTTTGTCTGCTCCAAATCCGAAGCTTCAGGCAAAAATAGGTAAAAATACTCCTGATAAATTTTTAAAAGCCGTTCTTGAAACTATACGAAACGGAAATTCGAGCATTTCCATTATGAACGATGATAATGCAGCATTGTCACTTATGAAGCTAGGGGTACCTGAAGAGGAAGCGCTTACGAATCTCATGTCAGGTTGCTGGGATTATACTGTAAAAAATCATGAGGTCAAAACAATACCTGTCAGAGTTTCTTTGCCTAAAGTTTTGGAATACACAATAACAAACGGCAGATGTCTCAGCACGAATGAAATTGTAGGTTGTGAAACAGGGAACAATTTTGAAACCTTTGAAGATTTTTATTCTGCTTATGAAAAGCAATGGCTGTATATCTGGAAAAGGGTTAAAAGTATTATTGAAAATTGGGAGTTATACCTTGCTGATATTAGCCCATCAAATATGTTTTCCGGAACAATGACTGATTCGCTTGAGCAGGGGGTTGACGGATACGCACGTGGTATGAAGTATAATACAACGGTTTACACAGTCGCAGGACTTGGTTCATTGGTTGACGGTCTTTGTGCTATTAAAAAATATGTATTTGACAAGAAAGAAGTATCGCTCGAAGAGTTTGTAGACATTTTAAAGAGCAACTGGAGTAGTAACGAACGGCTTAGAAAAATCATTTTAAATGATAAAGATAAATATGGAAACGGTTCCGATATGGCAGATGAATTAATGGTAAGACTAACTGATTTCTTTGCAAAAAATATAAACGGTGTTCCAAACAGCAGAGGTGGGTACTGGAAGCTTGGCACCTTATCTATAGATAAGAATGTCCGTTATGGTTCAGTGACAAAGGCAACACCTGACGGTAGAAAAGAAGGCGAACCATTTTCTAAAAATCTTTCACCGGTAATAGGGATGGACCGCGGGGGAATAACAACATTACTAAATTCTGTTGGAAAGATGGATTTTTCTCAATTTCCTCATGCAGGAATGCTTGATTTAATTCTGCATCCGACAGCAGTAAGTGGTGATGACGGTCTTGAGGCTTTTTCCGGTCTTGTAAAAGCATATTTTGCAAAAGGCGGACACTCTCTGCAGTTTAATATTTTTTCCGCCGAGACATTAAAGGAAGCACAGAAAAATCCCGATAAATACAGGACACTTCAAATCAGAGTTTGCGGATGGAATGTGTACTTTGTTGATTTGGAAAAGGTATTGCAGGATGCATTTATAAAACAGTGCGAGCATTACGAAAGTTTTTAATAGAATTGTGAGGACTACAAAATGAAGAAGATTGTTTTAATAGGAGATTCAATACGAATGGGCTATGACAGCTACACGAAAATGGCGTTTGAAGATGTGGCTGAGGTTTATTATCCGGAAGATAACTGCCGTTTCGCGGCATACACGCTAAGACATCTTTGCGATTGGAAAGATAAATTTGAATGCGGAGATGATGTTGACTGCGTACATTGGAATGTAGGATTGTGGGACTGCCTTATTATGGCAGTTGACGACGAATATTTAACACCAATAGAGTTATATAAATACTATCTTGAGAGGGTTTGTAATGCGATCAAAAAAATGTTTCCTTATGCTAAAGTAATTTTTGCAACTTCTACACCTGTTCAGGAAGAACTTTTCTGGAGAAATTATAGGTATAACAAAGATGTTGAAGAATATAACAATGCAGCGATTGAAATTGCAAAAAAGCACGGATTTGAAATAAACGACCTATATGCTCTTACAAAAGATGCACCAAAGTCATATCATTCTGATGCAACTCACTATTACACAAAAGAAGGAACAAAACTCATTACAAATAAAGTTGTTAAGTGTATAGAAAATTGCTTGAATATTAAAGCGAAAGAGCTTGATTATGATAAGCTGTTTACGAAGACTGACGATGTAGTAGGTATTTAAAACAAGCAGAAAATAATTTATAAAGAAGGTCTAATCATGAAAAACATCTATTAAAAGAATATACCTTCGATAAAACAAGCGGTGATATAGAATTTACCGGAAGAAAAGTTGAAGTTTTTGGTATTGACGGTTTCACTGTTGATAATGACAACAATATCCTGGCAGCTTGTTGGGGACAGGGGCATATAGCAGTTGTTGATACTACCGAAATGCAAGTAAAGGAATACATAGAAGTGCCTGCAAAAATACCTGCAAGTTGCGGATTTGCCGGAGAAAACATGGAAAGTTTAGTGGTAGTTACCGCAACACTCGGCACAGATGTTGAAAAGGATGAAAACGCAGGATTTACGTTTATAAAGAAAATGAATGTAAGAGGAAGAAAACCCTACTTGTTTGGGTAACGGAGGAAAAGAAAATGAAGTCATTTTTATTAATAGGTCAGTCAAATATGGCAGGAAGGGGGGAATTCGGAGAAGTTCCGGAAATCATAAATTCAAAATGTTTTATGTTGAGAAACGGAAAATGGGTGCCTATGAGTGAGCCCATAAACCCTGACAGGAGTATTTTTAATTATTTTCATAGCGGAAGAGGTCTTAGCGCTTCGTTTGCTGATGAATATGCAAAGTATTTTAATGAAGATATCGGTCTTATTCCGTGTGCAGACGGTGGAACAAAGCTTTCGCAGTGGATGCCGGGGGAAATACTGTATGACAATGCTGTAAATAATGCAAAATTGGCGCAGCGCACATCAGAGATTGTTGGCATCTTATGGCATCAGGGTGAAAATGACAGTCATTTTGAAGAGGATGCAGATACATATCAACAAAGATTTACAGAAATGATTACACGACTTAGAAAAGATTTGGGTAATGAAAAGATTCCGGTTATAGTAGGCGAGCTTGGAAGATTTGCGGCATCCTATCAAAATGGCAAGCTTAAATATATGGATATCGTTAACGAAGCGCTCAGGACTATGCCTTCTGTTATCGAAAACTGTGGCTTTGCAAGTTCAGAGGACTTGACTGACAGAGGTGACAGCATACATTTTAATTCTGTTTCCTACAGAATCTTTGGAAAAAGGTATTTCAATGAATACTTAAATGTAGTAGGTGCAGAAAATGAAAAGTAATATTTTTTCAAACAAAGTAACGTCAGTTTTGTTGGCGGCTATTGTGTCAATACTTTGGGGAACTTTGTTTCCTATGATAAAAATAGGGTACAGGGTTTTTGAAATTGACAATTCACAGGTTGCGTCAATTCTGCTTTTTGCCGGAGTCAGGTTTTTAATAAGCGGAATTATCCTAGTTGCAATGCAAAGTGTGAAAAAGAAAAGGCTAGAGCTTCCCAAAGGTAACAAGCTTACCTCGGTCCTTGTCGTAAGTATGCTTACAGTTGTTGTTCACTACGCCCTTACATATACAGGACTGTCGCTGGCTGACAGTTCAAAATCCTCTGTATTAAAGCAGATAGCCTTTCTGATTGTGCCGTGTATTGCATTCTTGTTCAGAAAAGATGATAAATTTTCATTTTATAAAGTTTTTGCGGCAATACTTGGATTTTTATCTGTTATTATAATAAATCTTGACGGTATGAATCTTGTTTTCGGAATTGGCGAAATTCTTATTATTCTTGCTTCCTTCAGCTCAATGTTTGGACAAATGGCGTCAAAAAATATATACGATAAATATGAGCCGACATATATTGTTGCATATTCGCAGCTTTCAGGCGGTATTATTCTGGTTATATCAGGATTATTATTTGGTGGAAATATAGGTGAAATTTCTCTTAAGAGCATTGCTGTTTTGGTATATATTTGTTTTGCATCTATAACAGCAAACATTTTGTGGAACACCTTGATTAAATATAACGATATGTCAAAACTTGCGGTTTTAAAATCCATGGATCCGCTTTTTGCCTCGTTATTTTCGGCCCTGCTTTTAGGCGAAAACATTTTAAGGCCAACCTATCTTGCGGCGACTGTGTTGATTGTAACTGCAATATATGTCAGCAACTATGTTTCTAAGACTAAAAAAGGAAAAATAAATTATGAAAGCAAGAATATTTGAAATAAAACGATTTGCAGTACACGACGGCGACGGAATAAGAACAACCGTATTTTTCAAAGGATGTCCACTGAAATGCGTTTGGTGCCACAATCCTGAAGGAATAGGGTTTGAGCCTCAGCTTGCATATTATCAAAGCAAATGCATTGATTGCGGAGAATGTATCTCCGTCTGTCCAACGGGGGCACACAGTATGAATCAGGAGCATTTTTATGAAAGAGGGAAATGCCTTTCCTGTGGAAAATGCACCGAAGTGTGTTTGGGAAATGCTTTGACTTTCTATGGAAGAGAAATGTCAGTTGATGAGTTGCTTACGATATTACTCGAAGATAAGGAGTTTTATGATAATTCAGGCGGAGGAGTTACTCTTTCTGGTGGAGAATGCCTTTGTCAGGCTGATTTTTGTGCAGATCTTTTGCGACAGTTGAAAGCTAATGAAGTTCATACCGCTGTTGATACCTGTGGTTATGTTCCTACAGATTTCTTGGATAAAGTGATGTCTTATACAGATGTGTTTTTATATGATTTGAAGGCGTATGACGATGATGCACATGTTAAATGCACGGGACATTCCAATCAAAAAATACTGAAAAATCTTAAATATATCGATGCATCCGGAAAACAAATTGAAATACGAATTCCTTATGTTCCGAAATATAATTCGGATCAGATTGTGAAGATAGCGGAGTTTATAAAGGAATTGAAAAATGTTACAAAAGTGAGATTGTTACCGTATCATAATTATGCAGGCTCAAAGTATAACGCTCTTGATATGAAAAACACATTGCCTAGAAGTGTTTTTGATGTTAAATAAAGATTATTCTCCTGTGGCTGAAAGTTGGGATCTAAGTTGTCACAAGGATGGATTAAGCGCAATTTATGGCGTGGAATTTGATGGCAAAACCCTTGCCTCTGTTAAAGAGAAAAAACCCGAAATTCTTGGCACATATTGTGAAGGGTGTTGCGTGAGAGGGAACATAGCAGCTTTATTATATGATAAAGGCATCAAGTCCGGCTGAGTTTTTTTTTCATAAAAAGAAATCAATATACGTAAAAGCTTTTGTTCACGTTGTTTGCAAACAGAAATACCAAGGTTTTTCCAATCATAATAGCCGCCCCGAGCAATTTCGAGCAAATGGCATAATTTATCTACAGAGGTTTCAGAGCGGTGAGCATCAACAAAAAGACACTTATCCTCCATAGATTTGAAAATATGCCGACGTATTTTTATAATACATCAATAACCTCATCTTTCTCGGCAAGTTGTTTATTGTGTTAAAATTAATCTGAGTGATATTTTCAAACAGACTAATGTGTTTTGCGATAGTTTAATGGAGAAATGCCATAGTATTTTTTAAATAATTTAGAAAAGTAAAAACTATCGTTAAAACCGCATTCAGCAGCAATGTCAACTATACTCATGTAGGTTTCCTGAACAAGTAAATATTTTGCGCGGTTCAATCGTAGTTTTGTTAAATACTCAAGAGGAGTAACATTCAATTCAGACTTAAAGCATTTTCTTACATAATCTGCATTAAGATTGTTTGCACTTATAAAATTTGTTGTTTTATAATCGGAATTTGAAAAGTTTTCATGGATTTCTTTTTTTAATTTTGATACGAAATCATGTTTAGTGACAGAGGAATTGTAACTTTGTAGTAGTAAAGAAATACTATTAACAATATTATCGCATATTTGTTTGTAATTGAGTTCTTTTTCAATAAAAACCGCATAAGTAATCTTCATTAGAGAGAGTATAGTGTTATCTCTGTCAGTTAGAATTGTTACACCTTCAAAATCAAGCTGTTTGACTTTAATGAACATATCTGTAAAAAACATATCCGAAGTATTATTGTGCATAGTGTAAGGAGGTATAATTATAATGTTTTTTGGATATATTATGTACTTTTTTTGATTAATTGTTGCAGTAACCGTTCCAGATAAATTGTATATGATTTCCCATGAATTATGAGAATGCATAGGACAAGATGAAATCGGACTAGAGGTAGTGTCACAACATATAAAGTTCATATAGTTCATCTCCTTTAAAATTTTATTTCTTAATTATAATACCATAAATAGTCTGAATTGTCCATATTTTTTTTGTAATATTCCATTTATTTTTAGCTTGTTTTATGATAAAATAAATTGAAAAAGTGTAGTGTTAAATAAAAACATCAATGTGTATTAATTATGCATTAAATACTAAACTTGTTTAAATTATATTTTATTAGGAGGACAAAATGAAGATAGCAATTGGAAATGACCATGTAGCAGTTGAAATGAAGGAGCATATAAAAAAGCATCTTGAAGAAAAAGGCTTTGAGGTTGTTGATTTTGGAACAAACTCCGGGGAAAGATGTGACTATCCAGTGTATGGAAAGATGGTAGCAGAAGCGGTTGCGTCAGGTAATTGTGATTTTGGTGTGCTTATTTGCGGTACAGGTGTTGGGATTTCTCTTGCTGCAAACAAGGTTAAAGGTATAAGAGCGGTAGTATGTTCGGAACCATATACAGCTAAATTATCAAGACAACATAACAATACCAATATTGTTGCATTTGGCGCAAGAGTTATTGGAACAGCAACGGCTGAAATGATAGTAGATGAATTTTTTGATGCAGAGTTTGAAGGCGGAAGGCATCAGAAAAGAATTGATATGATTTCTGATATTGAAAATGGAGAGTTTTGATATGTATAGACTTGGAATAGATATAGGTGGAACAAAAATTAAAATTGGAGTTATATCAACAGAAAAAACAATACTATGTAGCGAGAAAATATTTGTTAATCAAATCAAAAATAAAAGTTTTTTTGAAGCTGTTGGAAAAGCTGCAGTGGAATTTTTAAATAAAAATGATTTGAAATCAGAGGACTTTGATTTTTGTGGAGTGGGTGTCCCTGGAACAGTTGATAAAACCGGTAAAATAGCATATAAACTGCCGAATCTTAATATTTATAATGAAAATGGTGCAGATGTAATTGAAAAGATTATAAAAATCCCTACAAGACTTATTCAGGATTCAAGAGCAGCTGCCTGGGGAGAGTTCTTAGTTGGTGCAGGGAAGGGATACGAAAGTGTTGTTTGTATAACTATTGGAACAGGAATTGGTACAGGTATAGTTCTTGATGGTAAAATATTTGATGGGGCAAAAGGTACTGCTGGCGAAATGGGGCATAATACAGTAGTGGCAAATGGTAGAAAATGTAGTTGCGGAAAGAATGGGTGTCTTGGATTTTATTCAGCAGGACTTGGCCTTGAAATGACAGCAAAAGAACTTTTTGGAGAATGTGCTAATTCAGAAATGCTGTTTGATGAAGCGAAAAAGGGAAATGTACATGCTAAAGAGAAACTTACTGAAGCAATTATGTATTTGGGCAATGAAATAGTATCTTTATATAATAATATCGCACCTGACTGCCTATTATTCAGTGGCGGAATATCAGAGCAGAAAGATTTTTATATAGAGCCACTGATAAAGTATATAAAAGAACATATTTACACTATTGAAGGAGGAAGCGAACCATATATGGGAATTGCAAAACTAGGTGAGGATGCACCGATGACTGGTGCAGCACTACTGCCATTTACAAAAAGAAAAAGACCAAAACTTTCAGCATCAATTATGTGCGGAGATATAATGAATATGCAAAGTGATTTTGAAAGGCTTGAGGAGGCAGGAATTGATCTTTTTCATATGGATATAATGGACGGACATTTTGTGCCCAACATGATGATGCCGACTGAATATATTAATATTATGAAGAAACATACAAAAATCCCGTTTGATATACATATTATGGCAGAAAATCCTGACAGTATTATTGATAATCTTACTATTGGAGAAGGTGATATTGTGAGTGTTCATTATGAGAGTACCCCTCATATTCAAAGAACTTTGTCATTGATAAAATCAAAGGGTGCAAAAGCAGCACTTGCCCTTAATCCGTCAACACCTATTGAATGTGCTGTTGATTTACTTGATGATGTCGATATGATTTTAATAATGACAGTAAATCCAGGGTTTTCAGGTCAGAAACTGATCCCAGCGTGTCTTAAAAAGACCGAGAGAATGAGAGAATATCTTGATAAAAATGGATTTGAGAATATTGAGATTGAAGTTGATGGAAACTGCAGTTTTGAAAATATACCTAATATGTATTCTTCTGGTGCAAATATATTTGTATTGGGAACATCAAGCATATTCAGAAGTGATATGTCAATAAAAGAAGGGACGGAAAAAGTTTTTGCATTGCTTGATGAGGTCAATTAATAGTTAAATCATAGAATTTTTATTGTAAATCAAACAATGTTAATAAGGTGGTTGAAAAATGTTTAATAAAGCAAAAGTTATTGGTTCGTCTGTACCTACAGATGAAAATAGACTATATAAATTTAAAAGAAATCTTTTTTTAGATGATACTAAAGAGGTAATTGCTGATATTTTTGCTGATAGTAGATATAAGCTATATATTAATGGCAAGTATATATGTGAAGGTCCTTGTATTGGAACAAATAATTACTACGATACTGTAGATATAAGTTCTTATCTTGTTAAAGGTGAAAATGTAATAGAGGTGTGTGTTCTTTATTTGGGACTAAATATAGGTGCATCTTGCATCAATAGAAAATCCAGGGTTGCATTGAAAATGGAGTTACAACAAGGAGACGAAACAATTCTTGCGACTAATGAGAGTTGGGACTGTGCAATTGATTTGTCGTATGAATTTTATAAATCGCCACACATTCATTTGAACGGGTATCTTAATGAAATATATGAAAAAAAAGAACTTATATGGGAAAAAGCTGTATTGCTGCCAGTTATAGAATTTTCCGCAGTTTGGGGTGTTTTAGGAAGTTATGAGATTTTTGAAAGGCCAATAAAGATGTATGTTCCTTCTTCTCCACAAAATATGCTTATTTCAAAGACAAATATTTCTGATGATAATATAGTAAAAAAAGGTGAGACCAAATATGTGATTTTTGAATTAGACAAGCATAGTGTTGGTTATCCGGAATTCGAGTTTTGTGGGAATGCAAAATTAAAAATTACATATGCAGAAAGTTATGCGCAATATGATGAGGATAGTGGTCAGTATATAAAAAAGAGAAGAGATGATAAGTGTGGTGATATAATTGGTGCTTGTGACGAACTCAAAATATCCGAAAATAAATTTGTGTTCCGACCATTTTTGACTAAAGCATTCAGATATATTAAAATCGAAATAAAGGCACTTACAGATTTTGAAATAAAAAAATCAGTATTTCTGGAATATAGATATCCTTTAGAAATCAAGAATAATTTTAACTGTTCCGATGAGGTATATAATAAGATTTTTGAGGTAAGTGTTAATACATTGCAAAATTGCACATTTGACACATATGTTGATTGTCCGTATTATGAGATGCAACAGTATATTGAGGATGCATACTTGGAAATGATGTACACTTTCATGCTTACAGATGATTATTCTATGCCTAAAAAACTTATAACAGACTTGTGGCAGTCCCAAAATCATGAGGGTATGCTCCTTGCATCAGCGCCTATGTTCCAAAAACAGATAACACCAACTTTTTGCTTTTTCTGGATAATGATGATTGAAAAATATATTTTATACACTGGTGATTTGATAACTGTAAAGCCTATGTTGGGAAGTATTTATTCTATCATTTCATGGTTTGCTAATTATGTTGATGAAGATGGTGTTATAGGTGTATATAATTATGGTAAGTTTGTAGATTGGGTTTCCGGTTGGGAAAATGGATTTTCCGTTGATGATGCCGATAAAAAATCAACTTCAATTGCTTCATTGATGTACTTATATGCATTAAAAGTAAGTGCAGATATTTTCAAAAAGTTTAACAAAAATGGAATTGCAAACGATTTTATAGACGAATATGAAAAGTTAAAAAAAGCTGTGAATAAAGTTTATTATGATGAAGGAGAAAACTTATATAAAGATACAAAGGATGGAGGATTTAGTGAACACTCGCAAATCTGGGCTGTACTTTCAAATGCAATTAATGGAGATGATGCCAAAAATGTGTTGACAGCATGTACTACTAATGTAAAAGTGAATAAATGTTCTTTTTCTTATAGATTTTTTAAGAATAGAGCATATGATATTTGTGGATTAAAGGTTAATATGGATGATTCATTGGAAGATTGGAAAACTATGTTATCACAAAATGCAACAACATGGTTTGAAAATCCTGGCGATACACGAAGTGATTGCCATGCATGGAGTAGCGTGCCAATATATGAATTTTCAACAAAAATTTTGGGAGTAGAACCAATAGATACTGGATTTAAAAAAGTAAAAATAAGTCCACAGTTTGGAAACATAGATTATGCAAGCGGAACAATTCCAACAAAATATGGTGATATCAGTGTTTCGTGGATTAAAAAAGGAAAAAAACATGAAGTAACTGTAAAATCTCCAAAAGATATTGAAAAACACTTAGTATGCAATGGTGTTGTTGTTAAAAAGACAAATGAAAGCATGTTGGTGTATGTGTACGATTCATAATGAATGAAAGGCAGGCAAACAAAAAATATATGAATTTAAATTGGAAATAAAAATGAAATAAAAATGAATCTAAAGTATGATATAATGATTATGGTGATGAAATTATGAATAACTTTAGAGAATTAAAAAATAAATGGTTCCGTTTAATCGGCGCGGGCTTATTTCGATTAGCGGGCAGAGAGATGAGATGTTTTTATGAGTATATATGTTGAAAAATCACGGGAACTAAAAGTATTGTGCAGCTGCGATGTGGTTGTTATCGGCGGCGGTGCGGCCGGATGTGCGGCTGCCATCGGAGCAGCGAACCTCGGTGTTGACACTTTGCTTGTAAATAAGGATGGCTATTTGGGTGGCGCAACCGTATCGCAACTTGTCGGTCATATTTTATCGACTAATTGTGTTGATTTTCAAGGAATATGGCACGATTGGTTCCGGACGGTAAAAGAAAGAAACGGTATTGCCGGAACCGGCGTGGTAAAGCAAAGAAAAAACCTTTACCGTGGCGGAGTGAATCCTGAAATCGTAAAATTCGCTTGGGAAGATATGATGAAGCGTGCCGGTGTAAAGCTCCTGTATCATACCTATTTCAGCGAGGTTATTATAGAGGACGGCGTTGTCAGTGGCATCATTGTAGAAACAAAAGGTGGTCGGTTTGCTATCTATGCCAAGCGGGTTATTGATACAACCGGTGATGGGCTCGTTTGTGCAAAAGCAGGAGTGCCATATGAATACGGTGATGGCCGGAACAAATATAATCAGGCACTGACAACCGTATTCCGTATGGGAAACGTTGATATGAACAGCAGAAGCTATGACCAGGATTACCTTGCGAAAATGCAGAAGTTTGCGCGGAGCGAAGAAATTGCACAGCAATATTCTTCTGAAGTTGTAAGAAACGGTCGTGTCGTTACATATAGTGCAAATGATACAGTGAAGTTTTCCGTTGCCAACGGAAGAAAGGAAATGAATGTATTTCCAAGCAGGGTTTTACGCGTGGATACTACAGATCCGTGGGATATGACCCGTGCGGAAATGGAAGGTCGTGAACAGGCATGGCAGTGTTCGGATTTTATCAAAAAGTATATTGACGGTTTTGAAAATTCATATTTGGTAGACACGGCTGCGCATATCGGAATACGGGATTCAAGAAGAATAAAGGGAATCGCTGTGGCAACCCTGGATGATGCTTTGAATCTGAATAAATACGAAGATTCCATTGCAAGATCGTCTTGGGAAATTGATATATGGCCCGGAGACAGTTATTCCAATCCGGCTGTTCCGTATAACGAAGATTTTTATCTGGAACGGCAGAATAAAACGGAAAACGGTGATTATTTTGATGTCAGATACGGATGCATTGTTGCATATGGTGTTGACAACCTTTTGGTTGCCGGACGATGTCTGTCGGCAGAAAGACAGGCACAGGCCAGCATAAGAATTCAGCAGACTTGTCAGTCAACCGGACAGGCCGCAGGCGTTGCGGCGGCAATAAGCATATTGGAAGATACTACGCCAAGACAGCTTGATTCAAAGCTGGTCGTTTCTTACTTGAACAAAATAAGAGGGGAAACCGTGCCAGCGGTTACGGCTGAATAGGAGGACAGGATGTTATATCAAAAAGAAATTACGGAAATCAGGAAGTATGATTTTCTGGTGTGCGGCGGCGGAATGACAGGATTGCCTTATCGGCTTACGGTTGGGATTTGCCCGATCCTGTGAAGCCGAGCTATCAGCCGATGCATGAGAAAAAAATATCCAAGCCGGAGTTTATTCAGATCCCTTATCGAAGCCTTCTGCCGGATAAAATCCGTAATCTGATAGTGGCTGGAAGGTGCATCAGCGTAGAGCGTGATGTTCTGGGGCCGGTTCGGGTTATGGCACCATGTATCGCAATGGGACAGGCCGCAGGGACGGCGGCTTACCTTGCGAAGGATTCCTCTGTTTCATTCAAAAATATTGATGTGTTACGTCTTCAGCAAATTCTGGAAAATGATGCTTGCCGGTACTGAAATCATCATCGGAAAACCAATGAATACAGCTTAGGATTGCAAAGATGATATAACGCTGTTTATTGCTCATGGGAAGGGTTCTGTCGGCCTACACCGACGAGCGTATTTCCGGGTATTTCAAACGGGTGAAATTCGAATTTCTACTTCTCTGCCCCAAAAAAGCTTCATCAATTGATATGCACCCCAAAAGTGTCTAACTATTGGGGTGCATATCATGTTGGGGGATTCAAATATAGCCCGAAAGCATTCAAATCTATTGAAAATTTTATCTCATATATTACTGTCCATCCACTTTCCACTTTTCCATCTTATTATGTAGATACTTGCCTTAGCTACTTCGTCTGCCGCAAAACCTATCCAACAGCCGATAAGCCCTAAACCACATTTGATTCCCAGGATATATGCTAACAGTACGCCGAATATCCAACAGGTAAACAGTGGTACTATGAATGTAATTTTGACATCGCCGTTTGCATTAAGAGATTTTTCTGAAATATTATTCACAGCTCTTGCAACCTCAACAACAATATCCACAGCCATAACACCCGCCGCCAAAGCAATAACAGTGCTGTCTGTTGTAAACATGGAAATTAAAGGCTTATGTAAAGCAAATACAACCAACGATAAAATAAAATTAGTTGTTATAGTGAGCATCATATTCTGACGATACAAAGCTTTTATCTTGTCAAAATCATTCTGTCCTCTGTATCTTCCCATAATAACTCCGTTAGCCGTAGCAACAGAAAATCCGAATTTTGACACATAATTTATAATATTTGAAACATATACCTTAGTGTTTAACGTCATCACACCCAAAGATGCCATAAAGCTTGTAGTAAAAATCTGAGTTGCAGTAAATGAAATCATACCAAGACCGCTTGGAGTTCCTATACGCAATATTTTTTTCGCTGACTTTAAATCAAAAGTAAAAGCAAACGGACATTTCTTTTTTACAAATAATCCTATCGCCACTGAGCATGATATAATCTGAGCAAAAATTGAAGCTATCGCAATACCCGTTACTCCCTCAACAGGCAAATCAAGTCCTGAATACAGTACCGTATAATTACATATAATACCTAAAATATTTGAAAGTATTCCTACTATAAAGCTACTTCCTGAATACCCGTTACAAATAAGCAGATTATTAAAACAGCTCATAAGCATTGTAAGAAAAAGAAATATACTTTTTATTCTGAGGTAATCACACGCAAGTATCTTAGGCTCTCCCTCTAGATTCATAAAGCTTACAAGCGGCTCTGCAAAAACAGCCAGCAAAACCCCAAAAATCAAAGCTCCTGCAAGCATCATCAACGTTGATGTTCCTGCAATCCTACCTGCAGTTACTCTGTCTTTTCTTCCAAGCTCTATACTCATAACAATAGAAAAGCCCGAAATCACAATATTCAAAATAATAACAGCAAAATTCAATATCTGACCAGCTATACTCGTTGCCGCTACAGCATCCTGAGAGTATCCCGAAAGCATAAGTGTACCTACAGTACTGAGCATCCCAACAAATACCTGTTCAAAAAATTTCGGCAAAGCCAAAGACATCAGACTTATTGTACGCCCGTTCTCCTCAAATTTTGAAATCGAAGTATTGTAAAACATTCAATCACCTTTTTTAAATATATAAATATCACCTTCACAAAGAAGTATCTCTTTCCCGCTCTCTTCAAGGCACAATTCTCCCTCAACTATAACATACATTATATGCTCAATACATTATATGCTCAGGAGCATATCTTTCCTTATGAAGCCGTGGTGAAACAAGTGTTTCCATTCCCCATAATATTATTTGGGGAATGGTGTTCAAATCAAATTCAAAGCATCTCATAATTTTAATTTATTGCAGGCATTTCCTCTGAAGTTGGTCCGTGAACAACTAAAATATCACCGTTTTCCGATGGAACAAATTCAGCAATATCTATGCACGCATTACGCGGATGAACTTTTTCTGTTGTATTATGGCAGTGATAAACGCATATTAACGTTTTACCGTCCTTTGATGTTGTAAAGCTGTGATGTCCTGTACCGTATACCTTGTCTGTTCTTTTAAGAATAGGATTACCCTCGTACTTTTTAAATTCTCCCAAAGGCGAATCTGAAACAGCATACCCTACAGCATAGTCAATATTTCTGTAATCATTTGCAGAATATGTAAGATAGTATTTTCCGTTATGCTTCAATGTAAACGGACCTTCTATTGTCCAACACCTTTCATCTACTTTCTCCCACTTATACTCTCCTCCGAAAAGAAGTTCTTTATCACTTTTTTTATCAACAGATTTCATGTCATCATTCATTTTTACTCCGGATATGCAATATGTATCTTCTATCAATCTGTAATATAAATATACATCCCCGTCATCATCTGAAAGGAAACTTCCGTCTATTGCCTTTTTCTCTATGAGCCATTTCTTTTCGTCCTGCTTAAATGGACCCACAGGGCTATCAGACTCTGCCACTGCTATATGTTCTTCAGCAGTATAAATCATATAGAATTTGTTTTTATAAAACATAACCTCAGGTGCCCAAAATCCAGAATCGCCTATAACATCATCTTTTTTTAGACAAAAACCTTTATCTGTCCATGTTATAAGGTCATCTGACTCATACACCTTAAATCCGTTATCAGGTGCATTTGTTGAGTACATATAATATTTTCCGTCATGCAAAAGCACAAACGGGTCTGCTGCATTATTGCAGACAGGATTTGTGTAAGTTTTTTTCATAAATACCACCCTTTCATTTTGTGTTTTGTTCATTATAACACCATTACTAAAAAAAATCAATACAAATAACGACAGATAGTTGTACAAAAACGACTTTTTATAAAACAAAAAACGCCGTTATGGCACAATGTCATTAAGTTAAGATGATATTGGGGTGTGTAAAATAACGAAAGCGTTTGAAATCGTCTGGAATTCAAGCTCATTTTTGTTACTCAGTTCTGTACTCCTACAACAATTTATGTGTATGTTATTGAAGATACGGAAATTCTTGATGCAATTGTGAAATTCAACAAGGAAACACCAATATAGGTATAATAGATTTTAATGAGTTTTTGAATAAGGAAGTAAATTTGCTTTGAGCGAGGGTGTTTGTAATAAATTCTTGGTTTTTAAAGGTTCAAGATCTTCTGTTGTCAATGAAGAATCTTTGGCGAAATGGTTTTTACAGGTCGGCTTTTTTATATAAATACGAGTTTAGATGTTTTTAGAATGTAACAAAATGTCCTTAAATTGGAATTATAAAAGTAACTTTAAGGTCTTGAAACTCCTCATAACGCTATGTTATAATAAAAATGAATAAATAGCAAATATTTTTGAGGGTAGGTCGGGTGTATGTTGAAAATAGTATTGGTTGATGATGAGTTATTAGAGCTTAGAATGCTTGAAAATCTGCTTTATCAAATGAATAATGACATAGAGATAAAGAGCTTTAGTAATGCTTCAGAGGCGTATGCATTTATTAAAACAGCAGAAGTAGATTTACTTATAACTGATGTGAGAATGTCAAGAATGTCAGGTCTTGAGCTTATCGGAAGGTTATATGAAGATAACATAAGGCCTGAAATAATAATTTTAAGCGGTTTTGCGGAATTTGAATATGTAAAGGAAGCAATGAAATACGGAGTAAAACATTATTTGCTAAAGCCTGTGGATTTAGATGAACTGAAAGCAGTTATGGAAGAAACAAAAAAGCTTATTTACAGCAATAAAAGCTATTTTGATCAAAATGAAAAACGTATAGAGTTTCTGGAAAATGTGTGTATAGGTGCTTTTGATTCAAAGGAGGATAAAATCAAAGGCTTTGAAGAGGCTGAATTTCCGTTTACAATAGAAGCCTCAGGTGGATTTGTTTTAAGTATTAAAATACAAGATATAAATGAAAGAGATAACGAGGAGTATGAAAAAAGCTTCCTGAACATATTTGCTGATTACTTCAAAAATAATATTTATGATATATATAACAAAAATAATACATTTATGTATTTGATATTCGGGGAAAAAAATGCTGAAGCTTATGAAATAGAAAATCTTATATACGAGCTTACGGGTATTAAGATAAAAGCGGAGATACCGGTGGAGTTTGATAATATTCTCAGCTTTGACAAAAAAGATTTGTTCTCAACAGAAGATAAATTAGAGCTGTTTGTATCAAGAATTGTATCAAATGACAAAAGTATAAGTAAACAGCTCGTGAAGCTTATAGTTGATGAATGCATAAACAGTGGCATAGATTCAAAGGAAGTCAAGAAGAATGTCATATATGGAATTATCAGCGATGAAAAGCTAAGAATTGTGCATGAATTTAATAAAAAGGTTGGATTTGAGCTTGAAGAAAATAATGATGACATAATAGATATAACTGAAAGATACATAGAAAAGAATTACAACAGAAGTATAACAAGGGAAGAAATAGCAAATGTTGTAAATATGAATCCGTTGTATTTCAGCCGTTATTTTAAGAAAAGAAAAAATATAAGCTTCCATGAATACCTTGCAAATTTTCGTGTAGATAAAGCAAAGGAAATGCTGCTGACGGATAAAAGTATGGAGCAGATTACAACAGATGTAGGATTTTTTAATCTCAGAACCTTCAGACGTAATTTCTATGTGTTCACAGGCATGACCCCTATGGATTACAGAAAAAAATACAGAGGGAGATAAGAAAAATGAAGCGTATAGCTGATAAAACGATAAGGAATATTATTGTCATAGCTTTAGTTTTTGCAGTGATATCTGTAGGCGTAAGCAGTCTTTACAACACAATAGCACGCAGAATGATATTTGATGAAGTTTTAAAGATGGTTGAGGCAGAGTCAAACAATATGTCAAAAACATTCGACAGAATAATTGATGAGGCAGACCAGATTTCACGTTATCTACTTATTAATCAGGATGTACAGAATTATATACTTACAGGAAAAACAACATTTGTAATGGGGGATTTAAAAAAGAATATGCAAAGTAAAATTTCTGCATACAGATACGTATATGATTATATTCATGCAGTTGGGATTTATTCTGAAGAGAGCGGTAACAAGTATTTTGACGGTATGAATGAGATTGATTTGAAAAAAGATACATTATGGAAACAGTTTTACGATAATTGTAGCGGAAGATGTGTATTTGCGGTAAACAGTAAAGATATATACCCTGTTATTATGACATTTATAAGAAAAACTACTATTCAGGGAAAAACAGGCGGAATAATTATAAATATCAATATTAATAACTTATCAGAAGTTTTGGGTGATAGTAATACTGACTATCAGAAAAAATATATAATAAGTTCGGAGGGACGTATAGTTTACAAATACAATATAAGAGGGCTTAATGAAAAAATACCTGAATATATTGATTATTCGGGTGACAGCAAATCATATATTTTTAATAGAGATAACAGTATGTATGCGGTGTCTGTGATGGCATCTGAAAAAAATCCGTATAAATGTATAGTGGAAAATAAGATAGATACAACACGTATAAGTCATGTGAGAAATATCACAATCTTAATTGTCGTTTTGCTGATAATGATTAGCTTGCTGGGAGTATTTTTGATAAACAAGGTGACACAAAAACCATTGCTTGCACTTGTAAAGCTTGTAGATTTAAGTGCTGATGAGAGAAAAAAGATGAGCTTTGATAATCGAAGAGTTCAATATATAGCCGGGAAATTTATAAAGGAAATGGCTGTAAATGAAGAACTGAGGCGGGAAATAGACAAGCAGGTTAAAACCATGAATGAACTAAAAAAATATGTTCTCGGAATACAGATTAACCCTCATTTTATAAGCTCCACGCTTAATCTTGTGCATCTGAAGTTTATAGATATTTATGGATATGATTATGAAGGAAATAAGCTTTTATTAAAATGTGCAAGATGTGTTCAGAACATAGTAAGAAATAATTCCGAGGTTGTAAAGCTTGAAGAAGAGTTGGTTTATACAAATCTGTTTGCAGACATTATTAAAAATAAGAGCGATAATGAAGTGGAAGTAAATATTGTTATTGCTGAAGATGTTGATATGAATGTAAAAATTATTAAGCTTTGTATAAATACCTTGCTTGAGAATGCGTTTTATCACGGAATTTCGCCCAAATCACCGCCAAAAGGGAAGATTGAATGTAAAATTTCCAAAAAAGACAATCTGCTTATCTGTGAGGTATCGGATGACGGCGTGGGAATGAGCAATGATGAGGTTGATACTTTGAGGAAGTTACTTAAAGAAGATAAGATTATAAAAAATATAAGCATAGGTCTTGTGAATATTCAAAGCAGAATAGAGCTTATTTTTGGAGACGGATACGGCATAACGATAAAAAGCGAGGAAAATAAAGGAACAACCGTGATTGTCACATCGCCATATATAATATAGCTTTAAAAGAAGTACATTAAAAAGTAACAAAATGTACTTCTTTTTTTGTCAACAAGTCACAAAATGGTCTTTTATAAAAACAGTGTATGTCTTATAATATAATTAGAAAAATATTATGGAGGGATAACTTTGAAAAAAAAAACTGAAACACTTGATACAAAAGAATTATTGAGGCGAGGGAAGAAGCGGCGAGGCTTTAGGGACAATATGGAGTTTTTATTGATGGCGTTGCCGGGGATAATTTCTGTAATTATATTTTGTTACTTACCGATGTTCGGCATTATTGTGTCGTTTAAAAACTTTAATCCAAACAAGGGTATTTTCGGCAGTGAATGGAACGGACTTGATAATTTTGAGTTTTTCTTCACGTCGCCTGATGCACCGAGAGTTATAAGAAATACCGTTCTGTACTCTATTGACTTTATGTTTGTAATAATGTTCTTTGCATTAATACTGGCATTTATGTTCTACTATTTAAAAAACAGAATAGCATTGAAGATATATAATACAATCGCAATATTGCCGAGATTTATATCAGCGGTACTTATAGCCTTTATTGTATATGCTTTCTTGAATCCTGTATCGGGAGTTCTTAACAGATTTATCGGAATGTTCGGCGTTGAGCCTATTGACTGGTATGCAAAGCCCGGGGCATGGCCGTTTATTTTAACATTACTTGAGGTATGGAAGTCCATAGGAATGAAGTCTATATTATACTATGCGACATTAATGAGTATAGACGAGGCTTTGTTTGAGGCTGCAGAGCTTGACGGAGCAAGCAGATTTCAACAGACACTGCATGTTGCACTTCCGCATCTTGCAGGTATAATTTCAATTCAGCTGATACTTGATTTCGGTGGTCTTTTCAGCGGAGATTTCGGACTGTTTTATCAGACTACAAGAGACGTTGGTATACTTTATCCTACAACTGATATTATAAATACATATACATTCAGAGCCTTGACTCAGGGTAATATGTCGATTTCGTCGGCAATAGGACTGGTACAGTCTATACTCGGTCTTATTATGGTAACGGGCGTTAATATGATTGTCCGTAAAATAAGCCCTGAACATTCGTTTTTCTAATGGAGGATATAAAAATGAAAAAGAAGAAAAAAATATCGTGGGGACAAATTGTGCTTCATATTTTATTTATACTATTAAGCCTTACATATATTTTACCGTTCTTATTGCTAATATCAATTTCAATAACGGACGAACAGGCGATTACGGATTTCGGATATAAACTAATCCCTCCGAAGGTAAGCTTTGAGGGCTACAGGATGCTGTTTAATAATTCGACTCAGATTATAAATTCATATAAAACTACAGCCACTTACTCGATAGCGGCAACAATTTATCAGTTAGTTTTAACTGCAATGACTGCATATCCGCTTTCAAGAAGCAACTTTAAATATAAAAAACAGCTTACGTGGTTTTTATTTATTACTATGCTTTTTGGAGGAGGTTTGGTTTCATCGTATCTGGTAAATACAAGACTTCTGCATCTTGATGACACTATATGGATTTATATTTTAGGCGGTGTGAGCGCATGGAATGTAATTATAGTAAGAACATTTTTCCAGGGAATACCGGAGTCGCTGGCGGAATCGGCAAAAATAGATGGGGCAAGCGAGTTTTATATATTATTGAGGATAATGGTTCCGCTTTCAGTTCCTGTTTTTGCAACCTTAGGATTTATGAGCGTACTTGGTAAGTGGAATGACTGGAATACATCGCTTCTTTATATAAAGAAACCGGAGCTGTATTCGTTGCAATATATGCTTCAGCGAATTTTAAGAGAGGTAGACTTTATGAGAAAGATGGCAGAACAGGATCCGAACTTTGTTGGTCTTAAAATGCCTGAGGAAAGCTTAAGATATGCTACGGCGATGGTTGCAACAGGCCCGATGATGCTTATATTCCCGTTCTTCCAGAAGTATTTTACAAAGGGAATGCTTATCGGTTCAGTTAAAGGATAAGTGATAGGGTTAGCCTATTAAAATAAAAAAAAAGAAAGGAAAGGGTCATAATGAAAAAACTAATTTCAATTATGCTTTTGGCAACGTTGGCAACAGGGATTTTCAGCGGCTGCTCAAAGCAGGAGACAACGCAGACAGACACAGGAGAGGAGGTAGTTCTTAAATGGGTAATGCCGGGTCCCGGTAAGCAGTCGGATGCTGACTTGGTTTGGGCTGAATTTAACAAGCAGCTTAAAACCTATGAGGGAATGGAGAACATCACGGTTGATTTTGAGGTAATAGAAGCCGGAGACTATGTTCAGAAATTTATGATGGCGCAAACCGGCGGCGATAAAATGGATATTATTCAGACATATACTCTGGATTTTGTAAAGGAAGTAAGAAATGAAACCTTTGCTCCGCTTGATGAATATCTTGATGATGAGCTGAAGGAAACAAAGGCTGAATTGCCGGAATTTGTATTTGAATACGGAAGAGTAGATGATCATATTTATTCAGTTACAAATTATCAGATGTGTCCGGGAATGTGGGCTTTGAACATCAATAAGGAAATAGCGGATAAGTACATTGACATAAATGAACTCAGAGCTGCAGCAGCAAAGCAGGAATTTGCACCGGAAATATTTGATATAATTGAAAAGCTTCTTGAAGGCGCAAAGGCAAACGGTGACATGGGACAGGGCTTCAGTCCTTACTATGCAACGATGCTTGTGAGCAGAACCTTTGATACAGTAATTTCAAATTTTGCTATAGATATGTATGCTGAAAAGCCTGAAATTGAGGAAATACATAAAACTGAAGAATATAAATATCTTTATGACAAAATGCGTGACTGGTATCTGAAGGGTTATATAAGAACCGATATTTTAAGTAACGATAAAGTTGCAGCCGATAACGGTAAAGCGGGCGGAAATATTGTTTATATCGAAAACAATTACCTGGGTGATGATATAGTAACACATAAATCCTCAAAGTTAGACCATTATATTGTATATCTTCCTGCAAATCCGCTTATCCCATGTACGAATGCCGCAGGCTCATTGGGAATTTCAGCAAACTCAGAACATAAGGAAGAAGCGGCAAAGGTAATAAATCTTATGAACTGTGAACGAGGCAAGGATTTGTATAATCTGCTTGTATGGGGCTTGGAAGGAAAGCATTACAATAAAACAGGCGAGGATACTATCGAGACAATAGGCTATAAAACACAGGCAGGCTCAGCAGAACCTTACGGACTTTGGAAATGGATAATCGGAAATACAAAGAACTCATGGACAACACAGACAGAAGCAGAGGGTTATAAAGACTTTGTATTTAACAAATTTAATGAGGGTGAAAATACAGTACAGTCAAAGGTTCTTGGTATCAAAGTAGACATGAGTAAATATCAGAGCGGCTATTCACAGATATCAAGTGTTGTAAAGGAATATAACAATCCGCTTATGTATGGTGCTGTAGAAAATCATGAGCAGGTTTATAACGAATTTATGCAGAAGCTTGACGCCTGCGGATGCGAAGAAATTAAAGCTGAAATTCAAAGACAAATTGATGAATTTTTAGCTTCAAAAAATTAAATAAAAAGAAAGGTTGATGATTAAAATGAAAACAAGCATGAAAAAACTGATTTCATTGGTGGCTGCGGCTGCTATGAGTGCAAGCTTTGTTCCTGTTATTTCGGGAGCAGAGGGTGTTTTGGAAATTGAAAGCCTAAAAACCTACGGCTCAAATTTCGAGTTTAAGTTTTCAGAAGCAGTAACGAAGGAAGCAGTTGAAGATAATGTTTCTGTTGTTGATGCAAGCGGCAACAAAGCATCAATGGCTGTAACAGTTGACGTAAATGATGCATCATCAGTAATAGTTACGGTTGATGCTGCAACAGCTGCAAAGGGCGGAATTGTAGGTATCAGCGATGCTTTAACTGCACAGAGCGGTGCAAAGCTTGATAAGCCTTATTATGCAGATTATGCTATCACAGGATATTATGAGGATTTCGGTGCAGATTATAAGGCCGGCGACTGGCAGAAATACACTACTGATACAAGCGCAGGAAACCAAATAGGAATTAGTAATGCAGTTGTGCAGGACGGTGAGATTTATGTAACAGATAATGATTATCAGACTGCATCAACTAACGCATTGCATGTTGCTCCTACAAATCTTGCAAGCTATCAGTATACAGATTCATGCGTTGAATATGACTATACAAGAGTGAAGTCAGATGATGCAGGAACTATAAAAGTATCGTTAAGAGGAATAATATCTAACAATCAATGGAATCCTATATTCTGGGCTGCCTATGGTAATATATATGCAAATAGTAATGTATATGCAGTGGCATCAAGATGGAATGGAATGCAGGTATTAAAACCGACAGCAGCCAAGGGATATGGCTGGGGCGGAACCTATACCGGAACTATACCGCGTGAGATTGGTGTGAGATACCGTTACAGATTAAAGGTGCAGAATCTTGATACAAATTCAGACGGTGCAGACGATGCTGTTCAGATTGATGTTTACAGAGCAGTTTATACAGACGGCGTGCTTGGTGAATTTGAAAAATGTTATTCATACACCGATACAGCAGGATATGCACTTAATGCAGGTTCAATGGCATTTTCTGCAAGTTCAGGAACATTGCAGAAGCTTGACAATGTAATGTTTACTGACATTCATGAGCTTGAATTAAAGGACGCTACAATGAGTGTTGTGTCAGCAAAGGCAAACGAAGGAAATGTAGTTGTTGAATTTACACAGCCTGTAGCAAACGCAGACGCAGTAGTTCTTTTTGATGAAGAAATGAACGAATATTCAGCAACAAAGACAGTAAGCGACAACAAAGTAGTTGTAGAAATTCCTGAAAGCGATTGGGAAAAGAAGCTTACACTTGTAGTAAGAGCCGGAGCAGAATCTATTACAGGCGGAAAGACAGATAAAACATACACAGCTGAAATATCAAATATTGGTTTTGCTGATGATTTTGAGGAAAGTACATATACAGCCGGCGACTGGAAGTATGATAGTAGTGATGACACGAAAGATGGTAATGCATCTGTAGCAAATGGAGTTCTCACAATATCTACTAATGGTTTTGATGTTGTGGTACACAAAAAAAATTATGCAAAATATTCATATAATAATTCTGTATTAGAGTACGATTATTCGAGAGCTGAAAGCGACAATGCATGGAATTATCAGTTCTGGACAATGCTGAAGCAGGAAAGCGGATCAACATATACGAATAAAAACGTATGGCAGTTGTATTCAAAGAGAGGATACGGATTGTTCTATGACTGGAACTCAAATACAAAAATAGGAAGATTTACAGACTTACAGCTTAAAGATGCCTCCGCAACTACTAAGCTTACAAACTTGGCGGTTACGGCAGGAGCTTCATACCGATATAGGATTGAAACTATAACAAACGACAGCAATGTTAAAATTACCGTTAAAAGAGCAGCCTATACAGACGGAGTTTTAGGCAGCTATAGCCCAGTAGGAACATATACAGATAGTTCAAATCCTGATTT
>JAZSPM010000193.1:0-43585 GCA_045537455.1 Candidatus Ornithomonoglobus sp.
GATTAATCCCCTTGAACCCAAGGCTTGGTCAGATGGTGAAAAAGCAGACCTTGAAGCTCCCGAAGTGTTCAGAAAGGTTACAAGACTGAGTCAGCATATCTCCTACCTCAAAGACTTTTTCAGAGCCTACAAGGACTTCACTGATGCTGAAATCGACACAATTGAAATCATGCTGATGAAGCTTTACGGCAGATTCGGTATGGACGACGGCACGGACTTTGACAGATTCACAGCCGAGGATTATCCCACCATGAGTGACCTTTACGAGCTTATCGAAAAAGAGTTCATGGCATTCGACAGTGAGAAGAAACACCTGTACACCGAGGAAATGCTCCAGAATATCTGTCTCGGACTGAACTCCATGTGCAAGGGTGCGGAGGCGAAATACTTCGACGGTCATACCAATATCCGTGACGCAGAGTTTATCTGTTTCGGTGTGAAAGGTCTTATGGATACTAATAAGCGGCTGAAAGACACCTTGCTGTTCAATATCCTGTCGTATATGAGCAATCAGCTTCTTGGCAAGGGAAACACGGTGGCGGCCGTCGATGAGCTTTATTTATTCCTCACAAACATGACCGCAATCGAATATATCCGCAACGGCATGAAGCGTGTGCGTAAAAAGGAGTCCTCGTTTATTCTGGCAAGCCAGAACATCGAGGACTTTTTGCTTCCCGAAATCAAGGAGTTTACAAAACCACTGTTCAGTATTCCGTCCCACCACTTCCTGTTCAATGCAGGACAGATCAATCCGCAGGAGTATATGGATGCACTGCAGCTTGAAGAATCTGAGTTCAGTCTCATTCGCTATCCGGAGCGAGGAACCTGTCTGTACCGCTGTGGTAATGAGAGATATCTCCTGCAGGTAATCGCACCTGCGTATAAGGCGGCACTGTTTGGTGCGGCGGGAGGAAGATGATGCTTGAATTATTGTGGCATATATGGTATAATAAGCATCACAAGGCAAACCGTGAAAACACCTACTTGCACTTTGTCAATATCTGCAAGGAATCGGGCATTCCAGGTGTTGTTGAGGATTATGGTATTAAATCTGAATAGCTCTATGTTTGAAGCGGTTATGAATCATAGATAATGGGGTTGGTGATAACTGTGAAAAGATTATTAGTGGTAACTTTATCTTTACTTTTATGTACAGGATGTAATTTGAGCGATTCAAGTTCCGATAAACAAGACTCAGAAATGGAAGCATTCACATCCGACGTTACGCAAAGCATGACAAATGATACAAGCATGACAGATGACATGATGAATGATATACAGATGATTGATTTGAATTTGCCTGAAAACAGTCACTATCTGGAATATTATAAGGAATTCACCTATGGAAAAGAGTGTTTTTTGTCTGATGGTCGGAAAATTATTGAAGATACAAATCTGTATCTTGAGGATTTATCAGGGAATAAAACAGCCCTTATTGAGGTTCCGAAGGAAGAAACCGAAAAATATGTCGTGTTTGGGGAAATGCTTGACGATAACAGATTCAGCTATTATATTGTTAATCATGAATCAACAGAGGACTCGGGAGTGTATAACCTTGTAACCTGTGAGGACTTCCGTATAGATGTTTGCGAAGATCATTCATCCTATGTTCCTAAGAAAGTAATCGATAATTACTTGTATTTTTCAAAGGGCTTTATTTCGGATTTCAGAGGAATCTGCAAGTTAAATCTTGATACCTACGAATTCACAGAATTCAACTGCTCAGCATTGCTTGACAACGATATTTGCTATTTGGGAAGTCCGGATTTCTCATCTGATGGAACAACAGCTGCTGTTTATGGAATCGTTTCCCAACCTTCGGAAATAAACGGATTAAATGAATATCAGGTAGCAATCTATTCACTGACAGATGAAAAAGTCATTACAACCTATAATTTTTTTAGTGAGCATTATTATGTTGATCATCAATTGATATATCACGATGACGGTGAGGTTTACCTGTATCTTTCTCAGTATGGCGATAATCCTCAACATCACCTTTATATCATCGATGTAACAACGTAAGACACGGCAAGCTATATATCCTTAAGGCGTATGGCTGACAAAGGCTGTGCCAATTGAATATTTAGAAGAAGCATGAGTCGATTGCAAGAGCAGTCGGCTCTTTTCTTTTTGGGGGTGATTGTATAAAAGAAATTTTGATAAAGCTTGCACTCGACATTTTCACTGACAAAGAAGCCAGAAACAAAGTGCTGATTGTGATACTGAGCATCGTCGTGGGTGCTATTTTTCTTCTCTTTGCTCCTGTTGCTGTGCTGATGACGTTGGGAGAAATTGAACCGCCCGATGTGTCAGGAAGCTTCGATCAGGCGGCGTGGATGCAGTCTCTTGACAGTGAACAGCAGGAACGTATCACACAAATGGAATCCACAGGTCAGCAGATTGCTTCTGCAATGGAATCAGCAGGTGTTCGTGAGCAGACCATCAAGGCACAACTCATATATATATCCTGCTTCAAAGATGTGGAGGTAGATGACTTCAATGCCTATGCGAATCTGTTTAAGGATGAAGATGATGAATCGCTTATTAACAGCATCAACCAGACCTACGGGTTGGAAATTGTGTATGAGGACTTCATGCGGAGCTATGCTCTCATCAGTCACGTGGTAATCAATCCGTATATGTTCACGGACGCACAGACGAAGCACTCAACTGACCTTGTGATATGGGCAAGGCAGGCATACGAAAACGGCTGGGGTTATGTGTACGGCACCTATGGAAATATTCTTACCGAGGAACTCCTGCAGGACAGAGCTGACCTGTTCGGAGAACATGTCACAGGCTTTGAAGATTTCATTCGTGAGAACTGGATGCGAAGGAGAACGGCAGACTGCGTTGGTCTCATCAAGGGCTATGGCTGGTACAATCCCGACAGCGGAGAAATTGTTGTAGGCTCTAACGGAATGGCTGATGTAACTGCCAACGGAATGTTTGATGCGGCAACAGTCAAAGGAACGATAGATACCATTCCCGAAACACCCGGACTTGCTGTGTGGCAGGACGGTCACATTGGAATATATATCGGGAACGGTGAGGTTATCGAAGCCATGGGGACAGAGCAAGGCGTTGTGAAAACTAAGCTTCCAAGCAGCTGGACGCACTGGCTTGAGATTCCGTATATCACATATTCACAAGAGGAAGAACCGACAACAGAAGAAAGTCAGGAGGGATGAAAATGAAAAAGACAATCACAGTAAGCATCAATGAAGAAAAGCTCTCGGCGATTGAGATGTACCTCGGTCAGAAGGACACGACTCTTGCAGCAGAGCTTGACAAGTTCGTCGAGCAGACCTACACCAAGGTCGTGCCGCAGAACGTCAGAGATTTCATTGATATGATGGCTGACAAGAAGCCGGAAAGGAGGTCAGGTCGAAGGTCAAAAACATCGGAGCCTGCTCCGATAGCAGACAGCATCAAGGATTGAAGCCCCACAGTTCGCTCCAGAATCGCTTGTGTGGGCGGTTTGGGAGCCAGAGTCGGGAAAGGATACCCACAAGCCGTCAAGCGAAATTTGAGGGCTTTGTGAGCAAGTCCGCAGAGGTCAGGATTTACCGACTTCTGCCCCGATTCGGGGTTGGTCTTTGGTTTGCTGGTTAAAGTTTTGGCGTCACAGCCGCCAAAACAATCACATCGGACGAGCAAAGCTCGCCGAATCTTCGAGGTTTTATCACAAGAATGATTATGGAGTCAAGAAAGGAGTTTTGCAAAAATCATGGAGTCAAAGAAAACAAAAAAGGCTTCATCTGCTGAAAATACGAGGGTTTCGGATGATGTCGCCGTGGATAAAATCAAATTTCCGCTGTATCTGTACCCCGATACTATGGATATCGTAAATGCGCTGTATGAGCATGACAACTGCGGTTCAAAAACTGAGTTCATTGAAAAGGCTGTACGTTTTTACTGCGGTTATCTTCTCAATAAGGAACACACCGCAACAGAATTCATTGCACCACAGCTTGCAGCAATCACCGAAGGTATCGTCAGAGGCAGTGAACAGAATCTGTCTCGTGCGATGTT
The DNA here is from genome assembly GCA_045537455.1 of Candidatus Ornithomonoglobus sp. Taxonomy (GTDB): domain Bacteria; phylum Bacillota; class Clostridia; order UBA1381; family UBA1381; genus Ornithomonoglobus_A. The sequence goes on from JAZSPM010000193.1 coordinate 4,039, forward strand.
CAAAATTGCTGTTGAGCTTGGTGCGCTGACGCATATGCTTGCGGCAATGAATGATGTTGATGATGCAACGCTGTACAAGCTCCGTCTGATGTGCAGTGATGAAGTCAAGCGTATCAATGGCATCATTAACTTTGAAAAGGCGGTCAAGTATCAGCGGTCAGAGTAAGGGAAAGCCGTATCGGTGTGATACGGCTTGTACATATTATATTGCTTACAAGTTCTTCCAGAAATAATTAACGCTTTCCGCAAATGTATTCATACCTCCACAAAGAAAAGTTATATCATTTATTTCAAATGTTGATGGAACGACAAAGTATTTTCCATCTGAATTAATTCCGTAGAATTCCCCACCACCATTAGAACCGATGATAATATGATTAGGTAAAAATTCAGCGACATTATACATATCATTCAATTCATATAGATCTTCTAAACAATACAATTGCAACCATGATTCTCCAATATCTCCTTCACCGCCATTGTGAATTTTCATGAATTTGATATAATCATCGGGAAGCACAACAGTATTGATTTTTGTGATGATTTCCCCTTGATAAGGTTCATTAAATTTAAAATTACTCCACATATTTTTCTCCTGATTGTGATTTGGTTCCTATATTATACCACATCACCGAAGAAAAATCAACACCTTGAAAGGAAGTGATCCTATGCCCCTATCTCAAATTATCGTCACAAGCCGTTATCTCAAAAGCGGCAGTGCAAAGAGTGTGACGAAACGAAAAAACTACACAAAGTATATCGCAACCCGTGAAACCGTTGAAAAACGTGAGCAGAATCAATATGATCCCAATGTTGCTACCACGAAAACACAAAAGGAAATGCTATCCGAATTGCTCAGTGACTTTCCCGAAGCAAAACGCTATCTTGAATATGAGGACTACACTGCAAATCCTACAGTGCAGAATGCAAGCGAACTGATCACAACAATCATTGAACGTCACGCAGATGTCATTGGAAACCGTCAGAATTTTGTCGGTTACATGGCAAAGCGTCCCGGTGCAGAGCAGCGTGGTGCTCACGGATTATTCAATGATAGTGATGAACCCATCGTGCTGAATCAGGTTGCAGATGAGGTTGCACATCACAAGGGAAATGTATGGAGTCATGTAGTATCACTTCGCCGTGAGGATGCAATACGTCTTGGATATGATAACTCAGACCGCTGGCGTGAACTTGTCAAGCGGCAGATTCCTGTCATTGCAGAGCAGTCAAGAATCCCCATGAGCAATTTGAAATGGTATGCTGCGTTTCATGATACGACGCATCATCCGCATATGCATCTGATTGTCTATTCCACCAATCCAAAGCAAGGCTATCTGAGCAGAGAGGGTATTGACAAAATCCGTTCTGCGTTTGCAAATGATATCTTTCATGATGATCTGCAGAGCATCTATCAGGAGCAGACGCTGAGTCGTGACGAGCTGAAATCTATATCACAGGAACAGGTGCATCAGATGGTAATGCAGATTCAGAACAGCACTTTCAATAATCCACAGTTGGAAAAGTTGGTGAAAAAGCTGCATGAACAATTGCAGACCGTCAGCGGTAAGAAAGTCTATGGCTATCTGCCGCAGGATGTGAAACGAACTGTTGATGACATCCTTGCAGAGCTTGCAAAGGACAAGCAAATATCACAGCTTTATGAAAAGTGGTGTGAGTTGGAACGGCTGAAGCATAAGATCTATATCCAGAAAGAACCGGAACTCCCACCGCTTGCCGACAACAAGGTATTCAAGCCTGTGAAGAATATGGTTATCCGTGCAGTACTTGATATGAATATGCCAGAACCAAGCCCATACTCTGTTCCGCAGAATGATGACAGCGACGATACTGCTTTCAGCAATATTGATAACGACATCTTTACTTGGAGTGATGAAGATGCTGTTGAGGTTGAAGTTGAAAGTTCCAATCTGCACATTCAATGGTCGAAGGATTATAAAAGAGCCTGCAAACTGTATTACAAAAAGGATGCAACAGGTGACGAAAAGAAGGAAGCTGTGGAATTGCTTCACTCCGAAGCTGAGAAAGGAAACGTACTTGCCATTCATGACCTTGGAAAAGTGTATGCTGATGACAAAGAAAAGTCCGATGCATATTACAAGCAGGCACTTGATGGTTTTCTTGAGCTTGAACCAATGTCGCAAAAACTGCAGCCGTATCTGCAATACCGCATTGGTAAGATGTACTGCTATGGCTCAGGAACTGAACAGAACTACGCAGAATCATTCGGATGGTTTCTGAAATCCGCAATTGCAGGAAATAAGTTTGCACAGTTCAGTCTTGCAAATCAGTATTACTACGGAAACGGATTTTATAAAGACAAAGAACAGGCTCTGCAATGGTATATGAAAGCGGCAGAACAGGGATTGCCCTATGCAGCGTATGCCGTTGCACAGATGTATGCAAACGGTGAAGCGGTGGTGCAGAATAAAGAAAAGGCTCAGCAGTACTATGCACAGGCGCTTGACGGCTTTCTGAAATTTGAAAAAAGCGACCGTGCAGATGATAACCTGCTGTATAAGCTCGGCAGAATGTATCGATATGGACTTGGAACAGATGAGGATATTCCCCAAGCCTTGGAATACTTCTCACGTTCAGCAAAACATGGCAATAAAAATGCCAGACGCATGATTGCCATTGAGCAACTATCAGGTGAATACATTCCTCAGGATGTGAATAAAGCTGTGGAAACGCTCACAGAGCTTGCAGAAAATGGAGATGCGGCATCTGCATATCGGCTCGGCAAACTGTATCTCTTTGGTGCAGATGGTATTGAACGTGATGTGCCACAAGCAATACAATGGCTTACCCAGTCCGCAGAAGGTGGTAACGAGTATGCACAACAGCTTCTTGATAACATGGAGGAGAGGGAAAACGCTGCATTCGCATCAACTATCTTCGGGTTGTTTGTAAGCTTAAGCCGTATGATTGAAGATGACTATAACAGGAGTCATAAGAAACTGCAATTTAAAGTTGATAGTAAACTGCGTAGAGTTATCCTAAAAAGAAAACAGGAATTAGGTATTAATCCAGAAAATGGTCAAACGCAGACATTTTAAAATAAAAAGCGTATCGGATTGTGGTCAATTCGGTACGCTTTTTCGTCAATTCCGCTCATTTACGAAGTGATTATTGAGGTGAATTTACGGTAACTTTAATTATATTATATCATAAATTTTGCAAATGTAAAGACTTTTTTGAAAATTTTATACTGAAATATTTATAATAAGGCGAGTTTTAAAGTTTTTAAACCGTCATATTTCAGTCGGAATGGAGGATTTTATGGCTAAACGAGGAAGTAATATTTATAAGCGCAAAGATGGACGTTTTGAAGGACGTGTACCTGTAGGATATCAAGAAAATGGAAAAATAAAATATAAATCTGTTTATGCAAGGACACTTTCAGAAGTGAAAGAAAAAATGTCTGAAATTCGTTCTGTTAAGCAGAATTCATCAGTTTCAAAAATTAAATTAACTGTTAGGGAAGCAGCAGAGCAATGGTTATCCTCTGCGAAATTACGTGTTAAAGAGTCGAGCTATTTCAATTATTTGAACATCATAAAAAAGCATATTCTGCCTATTCTTGGTGGAGAGTTAATGATGAATTTGACAACGAATAAATTGAATAATTTTATTGACTTTAAATTGACAAATGGTAGATTAAACAGCAATGGTGGACTTTCAGCAAAATCAGTACGTGATATTATGACTGTATATCGTAGTATTGAAACATATGCATCAAGAGAATATGGAATCTGCGAGACACATTTTACAATGCCAAAAACACAAAGTAAAGGAACAGATATTCTTACTGTAGATGAAAGAAAAAAACTTGAAACTTTTCTTGTTGACAATCCCAATATAACAAATGTGGGTGTTTTGCTTTGCCTTTTTACAGGATTACGTGCAGGTGAATTATGTGGTTTGAAATGGGAAGATATTGACTTCGATAATGGAGTTTTAAATGTAAAACGAACCGTACAGCGCATAACTAAAAACGGGAAATCACAGGTGATTGTAGGAACACCTAAAAGTAAAACATCAGTGCGAACTGTTCCGATTCCAACATTTGTTTTGAATATAATGAAGAATTACAAAAGATATAATGATTTTTATATTATTACTGGTACAAGAAAACCCACAGAACCTAGAACTATGCAGAACCGTTTTAAATCAATTTTAAGATTGTGTGACATAAGAAATGTCAACTTTCATCTGCTACGTCACACCTATGCTACAGTTTGCATTGAAAAAGGATTTGATCCTAAAACACTTAGTGAATTGCTTGGTCATGCTGATGCAGCTATCACATTGAACAGGTACTGTCATCCATCAATGCAAATAAAAAAAGATTATGTAAGCCGTCTTACTTTCACTGCTTAATTTTTTAGCCGTCAGATTTTTGTATTTGCTATTTGAAAATAATGCTATTTTCGGCTATTTATCTTGCTAATTTGATATATGAGCGGAATTGACGAAATTATATTTTAAGTTCATCTTATTATATTATGTCGTAAATCAATTCTTTTATCATAATATTTTTGTAAAAAAGAGTTGCATTTTAATGTTTCTTGTGATACAATTATGAAAAAGAGTATTATTGAGAGGATTGGTTTTATGTTGAGGATCGCAATTGTGGATGACGAGGAGCATATTTGTGAGCAAGTGGAACGTTTATTACAGGAATGTTCTAAACAGATAAATGTTGACTTCCAAATAGAAATTTTTTATTCAGGTGAAGCGTTAATTTCAAAGTTAAAAGATGATGAAAAATTTGATTTAATCTTCCTTGATATTGAATTGTATCAATATAATGGTATAGACGTTGGACATTTTATTCGAGATGAATTGCTTGATGATTCTACTCAAATAGCATTTATATCGGGCAAGAATGGTTACGATAGACTTCTGTTTGAATTTAGACCAATACATTTTATTGAGAAACCTGCGACGTTGAGTAAAATACAAAACGTAATTACAAAGTATATTCGTATCTATGGACAACAAGGTGATGTGTTTAATTATAAAGTTAACAGAGACACTTATTATGCTGATGTAAATAAAATCCTGTATTTCAAAAGTGATGACCGTAAGGTGATAATAGTAAGCAAAGATGATATCGATGAATTTTATTATTCAATAGAAAAAATAGCACAGCAGTTAAAGAATAAAGGATTCTTTGTTCCTCACAGGAGTTATTTGGTGAACTATAGATATGTAAAATCTTTTCAGCTTAAGAAGATTATTATGACTAATGGTGATGAGATACCGATCTCTGAAAACAGGAGGGCAGACGTCTTAAAAATACAGGTAATTATGGAAAATGGAGGTAAATTCTATGGACTTTGATTTGTACACATGGGTTTACCTTATAACAAATCTATTTACGCTTGCAATTGTTCATAGGTTTATGGGAGCTTTTTTTGACGAAATAATTAAGCCTAAATGGCATATAATTATTTCGTATGCGTTGTACTTTGTTTTTACCAGTGCGATGTATCTAATATGGGATATACCCGTACTTGCGATGATAGTCAACTTAATACTACTCTTTGTTATAACGTTGAATTATAGATCTAGCTTAAGAAAAAAACTTTTTGTTGTAATATTCTTTTATATTTTTATGTTTGTTACTGAAGTTATAGTATGTGCGGTGACGGGATATTTCAATTTTCCTATGTTTAATAGTGGTAATTACAATAATTCAACAGGACTGGTAGTAATGAGATTGGTTGCTTATTTAGAATCTATAGTTTTTTGTAATATAAAGTCTTTAAGGAAAAATGATATTGTTACTATACCACAATGGATAGCAACATTATTTATTCCAATTTCAACTCTTGTTATGAAAGTACTTGTTGTTGATTCTGAAAATGCTAGTCAGTTTCAAGTAATCTCATCGACAATAATCATATTTTTGATTAATCTTCTTACGTTTTTCTTATATAATTCTTTATCTAAAAGTTATGCTAAAGAAAAAGTGACTGCACTAATAAGTAAAGAAAAGGAAATGTACTATAATCAATGTCTTCTTATGCAAGAAACTAATGAGCATTTACAGGGTTTTCGTCATGAAATAAACAATCAATTTATATCGATGAAGGAGTTAATAAATAAACATATGTATAATGAATTAGATGCTTTTGTTGAGAAACTTACTGAAAAACTTGAAATAGAGAAAATATACAGCAATACAGGGAATGTTGTAGTTGACAGTATAATCAACTACAAGTTAAATCTATTAAATAATGCTGATGTTGTAACAGAAATAGCAGTACCATCTTCGTTAGAAGTTGATATAAATGACATGGTTATCATATTAGGTAATATTCTTGATAATGCGGTTAAGGCACTTAATGAAAATGAAAAGGATTCAAAGTTGTATTTTAAGTTAGTATATAGTCAAGGAAGATTACTCATAAAAGAAACGAATACCTACAAAACAAGAATATGTTATGAAAACGGTAAAATTCAATCAAGCAAAGCAGATAAAGCCAATCATGGTTTGGGCTTGAAAAATGTAGAGGATGCTGTTAAAAGACATGATGGATATATGGAGATAAATCATAATGACAATATTTTTTCAATAGATATCATATTGTTTGTTTAACAAATAATAGTATAATGCCTTGTAAGTAAATTGCTTACAAGGCATTTTTACTGCAAATAACACAGGATTTCACAGCAATCAAAATAAAATACAATTTTTTAATGCTATAATAAACCTGCCAAAAAATATAAAATAAAGGGGTGTTATTATGAGAAAATTTTTAATTAAATTTAGCGGATTATTTGCAGCATTCGCATTATGTGTTACAACTTTAACTGAGAATTCAACTTGTTTTTTTTGTGCTCATCAGGAAGAAATGCCTGCTAATTCAAAGAAACTCCGTAAATTTTAATGTTTAGGGATATTTCATCAAAATTAACAGACAAGCTTATAAGCTTAAAAACAATTGATCCAGAAGATAGAGAAATATATGAATTTGGAATACAGCATATTTTTATTACTATTTTTAATATATCTACAGTTCTACTACTTGGACTTCTGCTAGGTGATCTTAAGGAGGCTATGATTTTTATTTTTGCTTTTATACCATTAAGGATATTTGCAGGAGGTTTCCACTTTAATTCACCAATAATGTGCTACATATTTTCTTCATGCTTTGTAGCGGTAGTTCTTTTGGCAATGAGATATTTAAGCATTCCGCTTCTCATTTACTGCTTGCTATATTGCCTGTCTGGTATTATAATACTGACTTTTGCACCGGTAGAGGATAAGAATAAGCCTTTGGATCAGCTTGAAAAAAAGGTGTACAGGAAAAGAACGATAATTGTATTTGTTGCAGAAAATATGATTATGTTGTTATTCTGCTCCTTAAAATTCTACATTGCAGCAAAATGTATTATGGTGTCAATAATTGCTTTAGGATTATTAATTGTTTTAGGCGTAATAAAAAATTATTTGCTAAGCGTCAAATGATTTTTATCAGTATACATTCGTAATTGGTTGTTATGCATACTGGAAAAGGATGTATACTGATTTTTTACAAGCAAAAATTAAAATTATTTCTAATGGGGAGGGTATATGAGAAATTTAAATAATCTCAAAAGAGTAGTAAGCGGTGTTCTTAGTGTTACTTTGCTGGCTAACTTTGGAACAATATTTCCGATGAATGCATTTGCCAATGAAGAAATTGAAGAACAAGCAGACTCTATTAATGAAACAACTGGTCACAGGTACCAATTAATTGATACATCGATGAGTTGGACCGAAGCTGAGGAGTATTGCGAAAGCCTTGGTGGACACCTTGTTACAGTAAATTCAAGCGATGAGCAGCAGTTCATTGTTGATAATCTGTTAACAATAGGAACAAAAAATGCATACTTTATCGGTATGTACAGAGATGACATTGATAGTGACTGGAAATGGGTAACAAACGAATCTACCGAATTTTTTAACTGGGATGAAGGAGAACCAAGCTATACAGATGATAATTATGTGTATATGTATGGTTCAAATTTCAATTCAGGCAGTTGGAAAAACACGCAGAACTATGTAGAGGATTCAACTGAATTCTCAACAGCTAATATAGGTTATATATGTGAATGGGAAGCTGAAGAATCTGAAGTTGAAGTAGAGAGAAGAATGAAGAACTACGCTCTTTTTTCAGCAAGCAGTTCAACAGATTTCAGTTATTCTGGCTGGAAAAGTAATATCATAGGCAATATTTATAGTGGTTCATCTTTTAAATATGGTGGATCAGAGTTCAGCGTTACAGGAAGGGTTGATACCGTAAATTCTATTTCTGCTGATGGCTGGAAGATAGAAATCAATGAAAGAAATGAAAACATTGCTCCAGTGGAAATGGAAGATTTTGATAAGGTTATTCATGATAACGCACAGCCCTATGATTATTACGAAGAAAATACTGTGTATATACAGGATTTGAATGTAATAGATAAGTCGATAAAGATTTCTGGCGACGTTGAAATCGGCGGAACAACTTTTGAAGGTGATTGCTATATTATTGCCGACGGAAATATTACATATAATGTTAATGATTTCAATTCTACAGGCAGGGTATTCTTATACTCCCAAAACGGAAATATTACTATAAATGGAACAAACGTTAACATAAACGGAGGCATTTATGCACCTAATGGTAACGTTTCTTTTAATATATACGAAACAAATCTTAATGGTTTTGTATGGGCTGACAGTATAACATATAGTGGCAGTATTTTTAATGTAACTGCTAATAATTTTGATATGCTTGAACCGAGAAGTGTAGTTAAGACTTATACTATCGATGCCGATTTTAACGAGGGACAGTTCAACGGACTTGGCTTGGATGTTTCTGATGAATTGACTTTAACATCTGGCAATAAAGCAGTTGAAACACCTTCTGAAAGAATATATGGCGATTCGGAAACCGGCAAAGGAGTAAAGGTTACTTATTCAACAGATAAATCTGCTGTCACAGGTGATGGAGATAATGTTACTGTAAAGTACGGACTTGGCGGATTCGGTGAAGCAGATGTAACTGAAAATGCAGTTGATCTTATTATTGTAGTTGATGAATCCGGTAGCATGGCCGGAAATCGTATGACAAATACTAAGTCAGCAGCAAAACAGATTATTTCACAAATGAAGGAAGTTGATCGTTGTGCGGTTGTTGGATTTACCGGCAGTTCAAATGTAAAACAGAATCTGACATCTGACAAAGATTTGCTTAATAAAGCTGTTGATAAACTTTATGCTAGTGGCGGAACTGCGATTTACTCAGGAATTGATAAAGCACTTGCAATGTTTGATGAACAGAGTGAGGATAGTAGACAGAAATATATTATTCTTTTATCAGATGGCGAAGACGGATATGAAGCACGTTCTCTTCAATCAGCAACAACTGCTGGCAATAGCGGAATACGAATTTTCTCAATGAAAATCGGAAGCGGAACTCTTCAGATGCAGAATATTGCTATCAATAGCAATGGAATATATAAGAATGCACCTACAGCAGATGATATTGTTAAAATAATGTCATACTTTGCTTCTGAAGTGTTTAACGTAGCAGGAAGAAACACCACATTTAAGACTACTATCAAGGATATAAATTCTGTTGATATTTCTTCTCTTAGTCCAGAACCCTCAAAAATAATGGAAAACGACGACGGAAGCGTTTCTGTTGAATGGAATTTTGATAGAATAACTATCGATGAAGAAATGGAAATTAATATTCCTTTGACTGTAACTGGCGATAATAACGGATTTGTTGACCTTCTTGAAAATACATCATGCGTCTATTACGATAGAAATGGTAAACCAAATGTAATATATGCCGAAGATGCATTTTTACCGATAAGCGATTATGTTGATAATGGTAACTGGACAGTTATTTTTGATAGTGAAAGAGAAACTGTTGAGTGGGATAAAATTTACTGGAATGGTAACAGATATGGTGATGGTGAAATTTCAGTATATGTTTCTTCCAGTAATGATGGAGAGAATTTCTCAGAGCCTGTCAAGATTGAAAACTTTGAACAATTCTCTGGCGTGGTAGGCAGATATGCTAAAATTAGTGTAGATATGAAAGTATCTGCTGATGGAAGAACCCCTGAGTTGTATGACATTACAATTGTATCAAAGGATGCAGTTGTTACAGATTTAGAAAACAATTCCCCTGTCGCAGAGATTGTTTCAAAGAATAATACTAAAGTTAATGTTCCGATGACAGTTAGAGCTGATCTTGCAGATGATTGCCTGAAATCAAATATAACTGTTTCATGGGACTGCGAAAGTGACAATTTGAAGTTTTCTAGTTCTTCAGAACTAATTACATCTGTAATTTGTTCCGAAACAGGAAGCTATGAAATAATCTGTACTGTAAATGACGGTGAAAAAACTGTTCAAAGTTCAAAAACTATTGTTTGTGAACCGGCAGATAGCTATGCAAATATTGATCCTGATAATCAGGACGAGGCTGCAGCACCTGAAATCAATGTTGTACTTCCTAAATATGCTGACAGAAAAGAAACCATTAACGCACAGATTGAAAAGCTTAATGATACAGAAATTTCCTGGTATTCTGTAATTTTCAATGGTAATACAGCAGTTGATGTAACTGATGATGGAGCATTTTCTCTTGTTATGCCTAATAAAGATGGAACCTATAAGGTTGTTGTCAGAGCATTTGATTGGGCTGGTAAGTCTGATGTTAAGGAATATTCTATAATAGTTGACAGTACTGTAGCTGCTATTGAAATAAAGCCATCTTCTGAGGAAACAACAATCAATTCAGATGCATATTTCAAAGTATCAGTCGCTGCTGCTCATAAAATTAAAGAAATTGTTTATACTTTGAACGGAAAGCAGATTGCCATTCCCGAAGATGGCATTTTACCTGTAGATACCAATGTTGAAGCAGAATATGTTCTTGAAGCTAATGGTATTACTACATCCGGTAAAACGCTTAAAGCTTCTGCAAAGATTACTGTAATTGAAGAAGATTCAGAAAAGCCTGTTGTTAATATCACTTTTGATAAAAATAGCTATAACGAGAAACAGAATGCTGTTATAACAGTAAAAGCAACTGATAATGTAGGTGTAACTTCACTTGTTGTATTACTTGATGGTAAGGAAATCGTTCTTGACGGCAATGGACAGTTTTCGATTACAAATATGAAATACGGTGAATACGTTATTACAGCAAATGCTTATGATGAAGCAGACAATAATGGTAGTGCTACAAAAACATTAACCGTAAAGGATGTAACAAAGCCTACCCTTTCATTAACTGTTGATAAAACGGAAATAGACGTTGGAGAAACAGTTAATATTTCTGTTGACGCTGCTGATAACAATGGTGTTGTAAATACAGTATTAACTGTAAATGATAAAGAACTGGAACTTTCAGAAGATAACTCTGTATCTTTCAAACCTGATACAGCAGGGACATATACTATAAAGGCTGTAGCATCTGATCCTTCTGGAAATAGTCTTACAAAGAAGGTAACTGTCACAGTTAAAGAAGTTGATACAATTGCTCCAATTGTTACTATTTCCTTTGATAAGGATACTTATTTTGAAACTGATGATATTGTAATTAATGTTTCCGCAACAGACAATGTTGGAGTAACCGATATAGCCTTATTAATTGACGGAACTGAAGTTGAACTTAATGCAGAAAATTCATACACTATAAAAAAAGCTGAATTAAAGAATTATACAATCACAGCTAAAGCTTATGATGAAGAAACCAATGAAGGAACTGCTACTGAAACTGTTGTAGTAAATGAAGCAAAAGCACCAGAGATTAATGTAACATTTGACAAGGACATTTACAATGAAGGCGATTCTTTACAGGGTCTTGTAACAGTTCAGGGTCAGAGCGAAATTATCTCTCTTACAGCAAAAGTGAATAATCAGCCTTTAGCACTTGAAAACGGTATATTTACACTTAGTAATCTTGAAGCAGGTGAATATACATTTACCTTTACTGCTGAAGATGTAAGAGAAAAGACATCAACAATTAATAAAACCATTACTGTTATTGATGAAGAACATAAAGCTGATGAGAGATTGTATGCTGTTGTTGATGGTCTTGTTGAGTATGGTAAATCAGCAATGTACAAGGTTACAGCCTCAGATGATATTGATAAGTCTACTATTTTAGTAACCTTAAACGGTGAAAAAATTGAACTGACGGATGAATATACATACGAATTTAAGGGCGAAAAACTTTTTACAAATGAATTCATTTTAACAGCAGAAACTGTTGATGGTGAAATTCTTACTGTTAAAAATTCAGTGCTGGTTTACGAAACTGAAAAACCAACTGTTACAGTAGTTCTTAATAAAGACAAGGATATTCAGGAACATGATGATATTGTAATAACAATAACTGCAGAAGATATTTCCGGAATAAGAAAAATCCAGTGCTTATATGATGGCGTAGAAATTCCTCTTGATGAAAACGGACAGATGTTCATCAATGATTTTGAAGTAAGACCTCATTCGGTTGTTATAAGAGCATGGGATAATTTCGGTAACCTCAGATCATATCTCCTTTCATTCTATGTAGTAGAAACAGAAGTATCAGGCGGTGGTTCTGTTTCTGTTGGTGGCAATACAGAAGATACAGAGTCCAAAACATTGATTGCGGATATTTATACACCAATTAATGAAGATGTCATTTCTTGTCCTTCGTATATTTTCGGTCGTGCAGACGGTACAGAATTTGAAAAATACAGATTGGAATACCAGTCAGCAGCAGGTGGAGATTATGTTCTTATCAGCGAAGGAACAGAAAAAGTAAATAATGGTTCTTTAGGTGAATTTGATACAACTATGCTCCGAAACGGACTTTATAACATCAAGCTTACTGTATGGGGTAAGAACGGTGAAGTAACCTCTGATGAAATTATTGTTTCTGTTGAAGGTGAGATGAAAATCGGTAACTTCTCACTTGATTTTCAAGATATGGATCTCAATGTAGCTGGAGCTCCGGTTACAGTAATAAGGGGCTATGACAGCCGTGACAGAAACATAAGCGGAGATTTTGGCTATGGTTGGAATCTCTCTACCTGCGGTGTAACTGTTACAAAGAGCTGTGACCTTAGTCGTAATTGGGATATGCAGCAAAAAGGATATAATATTTCTTACACCCCCACAAAACCTCATATTATATCAGTTAACTGGGGTAATGGCAAAGTTGAGAAATTTGTAATGGAAGCTAAAAGTGATGGTGCATCAACATTGAAAACAGCTTCATTCACTTTCAAGTCAATGGATGGAAGTAACTCTAAACTTTTCCCAAATATTACAACTGGAGCATGGATTTATGAAAACGGGTATTTCTTTAAGTTAGATGAAGAGTGGGATGATATACCTTTTAATCCGGATGTATGGCAATTAAATAAAGCTGATGGTACAAAGTACCTTATTAGCTGTACAAATGGAATTTTAGCTTTTGCTGATGCAAATGGAAATCAGATTAAATTTAATAAGGATGGAATTGAAAACTCTGATGGTGAAGAAATTTCAATTATTCGTGACAGTAATGACAGAATTACAAGCATTTCATCTCCAACAGGTAAAACAGTTTCATATGAATATGATGAAAATGGAGATCTTGTAAAGGTTATTGATATTTCAGGATATGAAACAACCTTTGAATATGATAATCATTATCTTACTGCTATTATCGATCCCAGAGGTGTAACAGTATCAAGAAATATTTATGATGATAACGGCAGACTTATCAAAACAATTGATGCAGACGGAAATGAAATCGTTTACGACCATGACATTGACGGTCGTGAAGAAACCATTACCGACCGCAATGGTGGAATTACAAGATACGTTTATGACCATAACGGAAATGTGACTTCACAGACCGATCCAATGGGCAATACTGTAAAGAATACCTACGACAGTAATGGTAATCTTTCATCAAAAACTGATGCTATGGGCAATGTAACCAATTACAGTTATGATGATAACGGCAATATGCTTGGAATGACAGATGCCGAGGGAAATACTGTTACAAATGAGTATAACTCCAAAGGCTTTATTACATCAATTAATGCTATGGGCATTGATATTATGAGCGTTACATATGACGAAAAAGGCAATACTTCATCAACTATTGACGCTCTGGGTAATGAAATTAATTACAGCTATGACAGCAAGGGTAATCTTGAGTCTGTTACTGATGAAATAGGTACATATATGAATATGACCTATGACAGCAAGGGAAATGTAATTTCTGCAACAAACGGTGCTGGTACAACGGCTGAATTTACGTATGACAGCGACGGAAACTGTCTTTCTAAAACGCTTACATATACATCGGGCGAAGTGACAAAGACCGTCACAGAAAATTATACATATGATGAATCTGGAAATCTCGTTAAAATTATTGATAGCGATGGAAATATTACAACAACAGAATATAACAGCATTGGTAAAATTTCTGTTGCTACAGATGAAAAGGGCAGACAGACCTTATATGATTATGACAGTCTTGGAAATGTTATAAAGATTACCTATGCCGACGGCACTTCTGAATCCTTTACATATGACCGTGAGGGTAATAATCTGACAGCAACAGATAGACTTGGCAGAACAGTTACAATGAAATACGACAAGGTTGGAAACCTTATCAGCAAAACCTATCCAAATGGTGCAGCTGTAAAGTATACATACGATGCAAATTATAATCTTACATCAACCATAAGTGCAAGCGGCAATGAAACCAAGTATGAATATGATGCAATTGGCAGAAATACCGTAATCATTGACGCACTTGGAAATCACACAGAATTCACATATAACTCTCATTCTCAGCTTAGCAGTATGACCGATGCGAACGGAAATGTGTATACCTATACCTATGATGATAATGGTAACAGAACAGCTACCACATATCCTGACGGTTCAAGTGTTTCTTCCGCATATGATGCAAGAGGCCGTGTAATAAGTCAGACTGATCAGCATGGATATACAACTTCATATACATATGACGGTGCTGACCGACTTACAAGCGTTACTGACGCACTCAGCAATGTGACAAGCTATACTTATAACGAAGTTGGAAATCTTATTAAAGTAACCGATGCAAATAATCATTCTACACTTTACACTTACGATGATTTCAGCAGAGTAATTAAAACAACAAATGCACTTGGCCAAACAGCTGAGGTTACATATGATATCTGCGGAAATGTTCTGACATCAACAGATTTCGGAGGAAAGCTTACTTCATTCACATATGATGAGTTTGATAGGGTTATCGAAAAGAAAACTGCTGACGGTACAGTAACATATTCCTATACAACAGACGGAAAGCTTTCATCCGTTACAGACAAGACAGGTACTACAAAGTATACTTATGACAGCATGGATGGGCTCAAAAAAGCAGTATATCCTAATGGCGAATATGTTGAATACACCTATGATGATGCAAGCAGACTGACAGGAGTAAAAACTTCTTACGGCACAACATCCTATGAATATGATAAGCTTGACAGACTTGTAAGAGTTGTAGACAGAAACGGATATGCTACAGTATATGAATATGACAAAAATGGTAACAGGTCAGCTGTAAGATATGCCAACGGAATTGTAATAACTTACAAATATGACGAGGTAAACCGACTTATATGCGAAAAAGCCCTTGACAAACAAGGTGGAATTGTGGCACAATATGAATATACCCTTGGTGCAGCAGGAGAGCGAACAGCAGTCAAGGAACTTGACCGTACAGTAGAGTACACATATGATGCGCTTTACAGACTGACAAGCGAAAAGATAACTGCGGCTGACGAAACTGTAACAGAGTATACATACGCTTATGATAATGTAAGCAACCGTATCTTGAAAACCGAAAATGGTGCTAAAACAGTCTATACCTACAATGCTCTCAATCAGCTTGTAAAGGAAAATGACGCTGTTTACAAGTATGACGATGCAGGAAATCTTATTTCCACAACATCGGCAGATAAGTCAGCTACATATACTTACAATGCTGAAAATAAGCTGATTCGTGCTACTGTTCAGGAGGGCAATAATGTTTCTGTTGAGGAATATGAGTATGACTATGCAGGAAACAGAATCGTAAAGAAGTCTGAAAACGACTATACTTATTATCTGAATGACATAAGCGGAAGTCTTACACAGGTTCTTGCAGAGCTTGATGCGGACGGAAATGAAAAGTGCTGGTACACAAGAGGAATTGAAATTATTTCTCAGGAGCGTAACGGTGATGTTTCATACTACCTTACAGACGGTCATGGTTCAGTAAGACAGCTTTCTGATTCTACTTGTGCAATAACGGATACTTATGTATATGACGCATGGGGCAATTTGATTTCATCAACTGGCAATACTGAAAATAGCTATCTCTACTGCGGCGAACAGCTTGACAGCACAACAGGTCTTTATTATCTCCGTGCGAGATATATGAACCCCACAACAGGTACGTTTATCTCAATGGATACGTATCAGGGTACAATTTTCGACCCGACTTCTCTGCATAAGTATCTTTATGCTAATGCGAATCCTGTGATGAATGTTGATCCGAGTGGATATTTCACACTTGCAGAAGTAAATGTTTCAGGTGCTATAAACAATATTCTTGATAATTCAGCTACTCTGAATTATATGAGAATTTATCAAAATCTGAAGAGTAAACTTAATGCAATAAACAACATTCTTACACTTTACGATACAGCAAGACAGATTGCAATGATAATCAACGATCCTGAATTGTCAGGCTGGCAGATGGTTGAAGGAATTGCATGCGGAGTTATTACCGGTTTGTTTATGAACCGTATGTGCCAGATGAAAGCAATAGGACCGATTATCAGTAAGGTGTTGACGGGATATGGTCTGGCAACGCAATGGCAAAGCATAATGGATGCTGCCAAAAACAAAGACTGGGATTTGGTCGGCACACGTTCTATACAGCTCATACTCTCGCTTATGTCACTGCATCAGAATTGCTTTACAGGTGAAACCCTTGTTGCGGCAGAAAACGGACAGAAGCGAATTGATGAAATTGAAGTCGGTGACAAGGTATGGGCGTATGACATCTTTACAGGTGAAACAGCACTCAAGGAAGTTACAAAGGTTTATGTCCATGAAGTAGATGAGATACTGCACCTGTACACTTCATGCGGAGATATCGACACAACAACAAATCATCCGTTCTATGTTATTGAGCGTGGTTGGGTAGCGGCTGGCGACCTTGTTGAAGGTGATGAAATCTATCTTCTTGACGGGTCAACTGCTGTTATAACCGGTTCTGAACTTGAACAGCTTTCTGAAACGATTAAGGTTTATAACCTTGAGGTTGCGGATTTCAATACCTACTTTGTTGGCGATAATGCTGTTCTGGTGCATAACTATGATCGTAAGCCAAGATCGCCAAAATCAAACGTTGATAGTGTTGATGTTCAAGATGGTAAAATTACTTATACTAAAACGAGTCCGGACAATGGTCAACAATACAGTGTTACATACAACGAGGATGGATTCCCTGATTTTTCCCCCTATCGTTATAGTGGAAATGACGGTAAAGGATTAGTGAAGATTGACTATTCTGGAGATAGATACACTGATTTTAATTTTGCAAATCAGGCGGCTGGATTCCCAAGTACTCCAGACGGTTATACTTGGCATCATTTAGAAGATATGTCATCTATGGAACTGGTACTTACTGTTGTCCATAAACTGTTTCCACATACAGGTGGATTTGCGCTATTTAATAATCCTTAAATCTGATACAAAAACTACTATAAGGAGAGATAATAAATTAATATATCTCTCCTTATGAAAATTAAAAGATTAATATAATGGAGGAATAATGGAAGATTTTTTAAAATGGATAAAAAACACGTTTGATACTAACTTGCCAAATGATTATCTGCAATTTTTGTTATCTTATGATGAAAGTAGTGTTGTAGGAAAAGTTTTTCAGTTTTTTGAAAATGAAAAATTAACCTCAACTGATATTCATTATTTTTTTAAAATAGGAAAAAACAAAATGAATTGTATCGAATGGAATTATAATAATTATTTATCAGAGGATATAATTCCAGCATTTTTCCTACCTATAGCGGAAGATAGTGGAGGCAATCTTATTTGTTTAAGCATGGATGTTGAGAATTACTCTCGCATATATTTTGTTTTACATGATAGCTTTGAAATGACATATTTTTTTGTAGCTAATAGTTTTTCAGAATGGTGTTCAAAGATGTATTCTCAACAGATAAATAGGCAAAATGATGAAAGTAATACTATCTATACATTTAAAAAATATGGTAGCGGGATTTATTCAAATGGCATCACCAAAGATAGTTCCAATGTAGATGTATCGGAGTTTTCCTACAGTACTATTGACGAATTTATGGCTAGAGAAAAAATAGATTTTCCACTTTTGTTGTACAACTTTTACAGTTCAACAGACGGAATAGAAATCAATAGAAAAATTGAGTTTATTTGCAAAAAAACAAAATTTTCTGTAGAAATATCAACTGTTTTGCCTTTTGATGAGGCTGAAAAGAAATATTATAAAATGGCTAAGTCTGAACCTAAAATGGCAGATTATTTCCCTATTGCTATATCATCCAATATAAATTTTATAGCATTGCTAAAAGTACGTAAAAAAAATAAGGGAAAAATATATTTTTGGAACGCGTTCAACAGAGATATCGTTGAGGCATATGATTCAGCAGATGATTTTTTGGGTGAACTAGGTATTGAACCTCATTCTCTTGATGAATCTTAACTTTACTAATTAGTAAGAAGATTAATTAACCTAAAATAACCAATTAGCTTTTCTTGTTGACAGTTCAACCGATCGTAACAGGTGCAGAACTTGAAAAGCTTACTGAGCCAATTAAGGTTTATAACCTTGAGGTTGAGGATTTCAATACCTACTTTGTTGGTGATGAAGCTGTTTTGGTGCATAATTATCTTGATAAAAGTGATCATGCAAAGCATAGGCAGGCTGAAGGAAGAAATGTAGGTACTGCTGGACACGATTTGAATAATGCGAGACCTTCGGATGTTTACATTCAAAATAATGATGGTCGCTATGTACTTAAGGGAAATAATGGGAGAGTTCATATATTTGAACCAGATGGAGAACTTGTAACAACAATGAATAAAGTTACCAATTTCTCAAAACGAGTATCAAGTGGAAGATATTCTCCATTAAGTCTTAAACAAATATCAGAATTTATAGAAATCTTTGGCGAATTTTTAAATAAGAATTGGAATGGATACAGATAATGAAGAAGTCTAATTTATCATATTTGGAAAAAATATATCGACGATATATAGAAGATGTTGCTATGGAAATATCTATAGATAAAAAGTTTAGGGATAGATTATTAAATGCTTCATATGGGGAACAACTGGAAATATCTCAAAAAACGGCAAGCCACTGCAAGTATTTAAACCATATCCTATCAAAAGGACTTGTATTTGTAGTTGAAAAGGTTTACGAGTGTACAGAAACATTTGATAAGGACTTAACAATTTTTAAATTTTCTGCAAAAGATTTTCCTAACATCATAAGATATACTGGTAATAATATTTAGCAATTTTCCTGTTCAGCGAAAATGATCACTGTTTTGTATACAGTTGTCGCTGGTGACCTTGTTGAAGGCGATGAAATCTATCTTCTTGACGGCACTGTTGCGTATGTAACTGGTTCTGAGCTTGAGCAGCTTTCTGAAACTATAAAGGTTGTTCATTGTTTCACAACCGTATAATTTAATATGTATTATCCTGACTAAGACATTGTTCTTGGTCAGGATTTTTTATGCCCTTTTTTATGCTATGATGTTGAGTGATATGTAGAAATTTTTATCAAGTAGATGATACGTATTGAAAAAATACAGTGTAAACTTCAAAATTTGACAAGTTCTCTTATGGATAGATATATTTCACATCAAACAATGCAGGCGTTCACATCAATAAATGTACATGATGTATCTGCCTGTTGTACAATATAAGTAGAAAATTGTTGATGTGTGTGTAGAGTTATAATTGAAAATTAGCTTGAAGCGTTATATTTTTATCTTATTTCTAGGATGTTTTACAGAAAGAATTTCTTTTTGTTTTGCCATTGCAACATGTGTATAAATTTGTGTGGTTGTGATAGAGCTGTGTCCTAGAATTTTTTGAATGTAACGAATATCAACGTCTTCGTCCAGGAGCAGAGTAGCAAAGGAATGCCTGAACATATGTGGAGTTATGTGTATATTATACTCTGTCATTTTGGTATATTTGCATATGATTTCACGCACTGACTGTTCAGATAATCGGTTACATAATTTATTAACGAAGAAAAATCCGCAAGCCTCTATATCTTTTTGGAATAATTTGTAATAGTCTTGAAGTGCTTTTAAAACATCGACGTTTTCAATTTGAATTATGCGTTCTTTTGAACCTTTTCCAAAGATTTTAATTGTATGATTAGATAGATCAACATTTGATGGAGTTAGATTGCAAATTTCTGATACTCTGGCTCCAGTCGCAAAAAGTATTTCAATAACTGCAACATCGCGAACTGCACATTTTTTTTGATAATCTGTTTCAGCGCAAGAAATAGAATTATAAGCATATGAAAGCATGTTGTTGATTACATTCAGGGGAATCGTTTTAGGAAGCATTGTTGGTTCCTTGAAACTAATATCGATTTTGTTAAAAGGATTGTTTTCGATGACATCTTCAATTAAAAGATAGTGGGTAAATGCCTTTATAGAAGCAATTTTTCGTTTTACAGTTTTAGGCTTGAATTGATTGTGAAGTGTTTCGATGTATCGACAAATCATTTCTTTAGAATAAGTATTTTCTGTAAACTCACTAAATTGAGAGAGATCTGTTTTGTAAGCTTTAATAGTTTTATCATTTAGAGCTTTTCTTGATTTGCAGTAATTGAGGAATTGCTGCACTTTCAAAGTTAAATTTATCATAAAGACGAACTCCTTTATTTATTGTCTCTTTTATTATACAATATGTTCGGTGTTTTGTCTAACATTATAATAGATTTGTACTTGTGGTTGATATTTTTATTTGGTTCAATACAAGATAACTACAAATTATCATTCAAAGTATCGGCTTGTCCAGAGTTGAGCCTCTATATATTTGTGCTTTTCTTGAAGATAATTGTAATCTTCAATATCTATCAGATTGTTGTTTAGATGCATTTTAATTATTTCTTCCATATTATACACACGTTTATGCGGATTTTTTGATAGAAAAACTCCCATGCTGTCTCCCAGTGTGAAAGTAATATGTTTGCTTGAAATATTATCTAAATTTATCTGATATGTAAATGCAAAAGCACCAAAACCAGCTGATATAACATCACTCTCACCTAATACAAAATACCATGGTGAATCTGTCTCTGGGATTATTCCTATGCGTTTGGCTTCAGAATGTAGCCATCTTTCAGTTTCTAATCGCTGAGGATAGTACATTTCAAAATTTCTAAATCTTTCATAAGCAGTGCCATCATACTTACAGAGTTTTTTTAATACTCTTTTTAAATTTTCTTGATTGTACTCTGTAATTTTTTTAAATAGGTACTTTTCGTTTGGATAATAATGAGTTATATACATACACCACCTCACAAAGGAGTAAAAAATGAGCTTTTATGATCGAAAAGTTGAACGTCAAAATATAGACAATTTTTTTTCAAAGTGTTCCGATAATCCATGTTCTAAGATCATATGCATAGAAGGTGATATTGGAACTGGGAAAACGGAATTTATGAAATATATTATAAAACGAAATATTGATTGTGCTTTTTCAATCGGTAATCAAGCGATATATAAATGTAATAGTATATATGTAAATAATGATTTCTCATATATCTCTGACATGATTTATGAGATCTATAGACAAAATATTGTTTTTTTCGAAAAACATATAGAGAAATATTTTTCAGTAAACAATCACACCACACTTTTAGAAACAATATGTAGTTTAATGCCACAAATAAAAATGTTTTCATTTGCAAAAGGATTATTAGAGAAGAAAGCAAATGAGCTTTCTTCTTTCAAGTCGTGTATAACTGATAAAATCCTCAATAATCAACTAGTCGATTTTTTTGCAGAACTGATATATTCGTATTTATTGGAAAAAGTCAATAAAACTGAAATCTTTTTTTGTGTTGATGACATTCAGTGGCTTGACATTTCCTCAAAGAACACATTGCAAACTTTAATAACAAAAGCAAAATTGAGTCAGAGCGTATTCATATCCTTAATTGTGACCGTAAGAAGCAAACACATACTCAGTCAATTAGAAAAAGAAAATTATAATAGTTTTTTTAATTTTTACGAATACAATTTCGCAGATAAATATCATGTGCTTTTGCATAATTTTGGAGAATTAACGACTTTTGAAATTATCCAGGATAACTGTGATGAGTTCTTTGTAGAAAACCAAAAGAGAATATTTAAAATCACAAAAGGAAACCCGCAAGAAATATTTCAAGCTCTTACATTAGACTCCTCATCATTAAAGAGTTTGCTATCCAAGCTTGATAATTTGATTTCAATATCTGATGCAGAAACCATGGTCTTTTCTACAGAGAATATTATGGAATTGTATGGGGACGATATTGCGTTTGGTCCTATTATTAACTGTCTTGCAATTCTTGGATGCAAAATCTCAAATATTTTGCTTTACAAAATAGCTCAGCAAATATCTTCTGAATGTATCCATCGCTCACTGACTTTAAGTGAATTTAATGAATGCTGTCTGGAATTAAAAAGAAGAAAAATAATCAAAGAAAAAAACGATATAATTGAAATTTATCATGACTCGCTAAAAGATATTGTATGTGATTATCTAAAATACACCGCAGAATATCATGAGTATGTTGATATTATTGTAAATGTTATTCTCAATGAAAAAAACCAAATACAGCATAAAGCCAATTCCAATCTCCTAATAGCTATTAAACTTTATCAAGAGGTTTCACCGCAAAACGGTTTCGATCTCTTTGTTAAGCACTTCGATAGAGGATTAATCTTAGAGCCAGAATTATGCGAATTAGTCTCATCCTGTTTTTGCAAGTGTTACAATTTAATTCCTACCATGCAAAAAATGGCGATTATTATTGATAATATTTTGCCAAGATTAGTCCTATACTCTAAGCTTGCACTCGGAGAAAAAGTGTGTAAGTGCATATACGACTCATATAAAGCATTTGATAAAGACACGCAAACTACTTTCTTGAGTAATTATATCAAAATATTAATAGACATTGGTAGATTAAACACACCCTCAGACTTATGTGCTGTATCTTTGTTAGTTGAGCTGTTAGAGATTGAAAATACGGATGATAATATCCTAATGAATAACCTTTTACTAGGCATGTCTGTTTATGAACATTTACTAGATTTTGATAAAATTAATGAACTGTTTCAGAAGGCTGAACAAATTGTATCTGGCAACGAGTTTTTAAGGCCCGAAACTCTTGCACGATTCTATAGAAACAAAGGACTTTTCACTTCACATAAGAATTTAATTCAAGACTACAAAAGAGCAATAGATTTTTCTGAAAAAATATCAAATTCTCTTCTTAGAAATGTAATGATGGGTACATCAATGAACAACTTAGGTCTTGCATATTTTTATTCTGGGGATATCAATTCAGCATTAAAATGCTTTAACGATTCACTAGAACATCTAGAGCGCATTGGTAATGGTGTTGGACGGATTTACAACAATATAGGATTATGTCATTATATAAAAGGCGATTATAATAAGGCGAATTCTAACTTTTCAATTGCATTGAGCTATGAAAAAGAGGGGGCATTTACAAATATTTGTATGTTGACTAATTATGCTCTCGCATTGGTTGCAGTTAATAAAAAAGAATATGCATTACATATTCTTGATGAGATAATCAATGAATACTTTAGTAACAATATGAGGTGTAAAGATACAGTGTGCTATAGCGCTGCTTTGTTAAACAGAGCGTATATCTACTTTAATGATGATGACTATATGCAAGCATATAAGCTAATTAAAGAATCAACCAAGCAAACATATCGCCATGAAAATGACCTTCACCAAAAGAAACGAAAAGAATTGATGAATCTTTGTTTGTATAAAGAGGATATTATTGAAATATATTGCAATAACTATTTGGATTTATGCAATTCTACTATGGATGTTTTCAGAAAAGCTTATTCACTCATTCCGTTAGCATATTATGTTATTTAAAGTATTGGACAAACAGAGAAGCGCGAATATACATTCCCTGTTTTGCTTGAAAAAAATATTGGGAAGAAGGTATTATATCAATACTTTTAGGTAATTCTCTTGTTCGTGGTAAAGGACTTAATATTATAGGATGGTTTTTAAAATTGCTATAATTAGATAAACTTAAAGTATATTTATTATTTTGATTGTTTGCACCTACAATTTCTGTTACATAGATAGCAGAAAACTCTCGATAAGAATTATGTGATAATAATTCATTCCATGAATGTACATAATTTATGGTTAAATTTTGAATAGCCTCTTGGATAGCGGGTATAACTCTTCCTCCTTCTTCACACATTATAATCACTTTCACGTTATTCCATAAGGACAATCCAAGTAAAAGGGAATTAACAGTTCTTTGTGTTGGAGAACCTATGATCAATATACTTATTGAATCAATGGTGCCTAATACTCTTTTTATGGTAAACAAGTCAATGAGAGCTTGTGTAGGATGTTCTTCTTTTCCAGCTCCTGCAGAAATGATAGGTATTCTGGAACCTTTACATAACAATTTAAGATCATCTGGTACTGAAGTTCTCATCACTACAATGTCACAGTAATTGCTTAACATTTCAGCCATATCATCTAAAGGCTCACAATATGTTTGTCCACTTCTAGTCTGTTCTATGTCAAAACTTGTAATACAATTGCCACCTAATTTTAAAAACGAAGATTGAAAACTGAATTGGGTTCTTGTACTAGGCTGAAAAAACAATAAACCTAGCACTTTTTTATTCAGAAAATTATCATACTCTCGAAAAATATCATCTCCGCGTTCAGCCAATTCGAATACAATATGGATTTCTTCCTTGCTGATATCCCTTATTGATATCAAATTTCCTCTCACAATATCGCCCCCTGTTTATAGCAGATAATTTGTAGTTATCATATGTTGAATGAAATAGAATGATTTTATATGTTAATTATTATCCGAATGATTACAACAATGATTTATATACTGTCTGAATGCATATAGCCATTCTACGACCTCACCTCTACGTGCGTTGTAGTTTGTCTTTTCCTCATACAGTAAATATATTATATTTTAAATGATATTGCCGCTGTCAGTTTTTTCATTTCTATTTGTACTGACTTTTATAAGCGACAGAATGGAGATTTATATGAATAATGAAAAATTTTTTCCATCTGATTATGATGAATATTATTATTACTGTAGGATATCAATTGTAGAAGAAGCAAAAGAAAAATATATAAATTGTAATAGATTTCTGTTAGGTACTAACTTAGCAGATTCACCTGCAATTAGATTGCTATCAGAAGAAACAGATGAGAAAAAGAGTGCAATCTATAATAAATACAAAAAACTATATCAAGATTTTATATTGTATTGTGATAAACTAATTAACAAAGAAGATATCGACAGTGAAGATGTTTTTAAAAGATATATGGAAAATTTAATGCGAATCTCTTGCGATACAATAGTTTTTACTTATGAAAATTTTGGGATGCAAAAAAATATATTATTAAATCAAAAATTTAAATATAATAATGAAGAAAGAAAGCTTTCCGACATTATTAATCAAAACGCTAATATTCCATATATTTTAAACCCAGATGATCCGATAAGTAAATTTATTGATAAACATTTTAAGGTGATTTGGTGTATAATAATTTTTGCAATGGTAATATTTGGTATTTATTGTTTTTCATGTGGTTCAAGTGAAACTAGATCTATAGTATCGATTCTTGAGTACTTCTTATCATCTGTTTTATTAGTTACAGCTTTAGTTTTTTTTATATTTGGTGTAAAAAATAGAAAGAAATTTCGTCTAATTGAAAATAGAAGCAATGCTAATAGCAGAAACCATTATCATGTGTTTCATCCATATAAAAATAATTTTTCTATAAAAAGTGTAATTGAAATTTTGGGATTAATAATTAAATTGAAAGAGTAATAAGTTATTGTGATTTTGACAATTCATACTGTATCAGTTAATTATTAAGAAGTTTAATGAGGTGGAAATATGAGCAATCTAAAAATCTTTAACCCCAATTATAAAACTGGTGTGAAAATTTTGACTAAAGAGCAAATGCAAGCAGGTCTGCCAAGCTATGATTTACTGTTAACTAAAATAGATAAAGTAAGAGAAGAAGCCTTAATTATTGATAGAGAAACACTAACATCACATACATTTGAAAATTTAAAATATGACAATATATTTTCTATTTTGGGCGGTCGAGGTGCGGGTAAGACAAGCGTTCTGATGACATTGCACCACGAATTGCAAAAAGACGAAAACAATGTAATTTTACCTCTGGTAATGCCAGAATTATTGGATGAGGAAGAAAGTATTGTAGGCTGGCTTCTTTCTGCGATAGAGTACAATCTAATACAAATTGAAGAACAAATTAGTAAACATGGTATAAATAATGTTTCGAATTCATATAAGCAATTCTGTACTAATTATAAGTTGTTTGAGCGTTGCGTTTTTAGTAAGAATAATAAATTGAGAGAATGTTTTCATCAATTGAAAACGGCATATTATACTAAAGAATACAAATCATGCAAAATGACGGCAATGGATTATTCATCTATTAAGGAGCTTATTGCTTCTGGTGTGGATAATAGTTTTTCTTTAATCGGAAAATTTACTGATTATTGGAATACCCTTGTTGATGTGTATACAGAATATCTTAAAGATATGTTGGGATTAGAAAGTAGTAATGATATCAAGACCACTCCTATTATCCACATTTTTATTGATGATGCAGATCTTAAGCCACAGATCATTAATGAGCTTCTATTTGTGATTCCAAAATATCTTTCGCATCCAAATGTAGTAGTTTATGTATCAGCTTCTCAAAAAACGTTAACATATGCAGTAAAAAATCATATGTACAAATCTCTTACACAGACAGCTTTTAATTTACCGGATATTATGGAGAGAGAGTATCAATATAATAATGATCGTTTTGCAAATGGAAATGAAACAACTGTAAAATTTCATGATTTGAGATATGGCAAAGAATATGCAAAGATTACAAAGCTTGCCGATGAGGTGTTGAGGAAAACTTTTCCTGTATATAAAAGATTTTACCTCAAAAAATATAGTAATTATAGCGAAAAACGACTTCTTCGTGTATTTAAAGATGAAACACCAGATTGTATTGAAACAATGCAACTTTCTGAAAAAATCGCGGAAATGCTAGGTGAATTTAGAGATAAAATTTTAGAATTGCATGGAGAACCCAAAAAAGAGCCTGCAGAGCCAACTCAATTAACTTTGGATAAAAAAATTGAGAGCTTTAAACTTGTTAAATATAATAAAGTAAATGGTCATTTTCAGTTAGGCAGTGAAATGTATCTTTCGTTCTTGGCTCAGTATCCACGTGATATGGTGAGTGTAGTCTGTTCCTTGAGAGATATGTTAAATAATATGGTTCAACTTTTGCGAAAATATTATAAAGATAATAACGTTTCACAAGGAGCAATGCCATTAGAATTTATTGACAATATGCATGAAATTATTATTAAAGGGCATCTCTAAAAACCCCCTTTTGAGAAAAAACAGCTATGCACGACATCTGCTGCGTCAACCTCCCTTGGAGTGCGAAAACACGCCTTCGGAAGCTTTCCTTGCAGCTGCCGCACCTATCTGTTTTTTCTTTAATCAAACGAGTTTTTAGAGATGCCCTAAATTTATTAGTGCAGCTGTTGCATCCAATAGAAATCTTTCTATGTTTTCAAGGCCTATTCGAGATTTTGTTAAAACACAACTGTTGCATTGGCAGTTATATGTGGATTATGCAAAAGTACTTGAAATTTTTAATGATGAAAGATATGTGAATGGGAATAAAAAAGAATGTTCGTCTTTTGTGGAAATGTTTTGTCTTTTGAATTTTGTAGAACAATTGATTATTCTTGTAATGCCGCAAAGACGTTCAGTACATGGAGAGAAAGAATTTAATGCCTTACTTAGAGATTGTGAAATAGAAGTGGTTAAACCTGTAATTGATATTGATTTGTTGTTCAAGCAGTATTATTTGTTTGAATCAATGCATTTGATACCAAACTACAATTTTAGAAGAGAAGGACAAGCTAATAGTTTTTTGAAAGGAGTTGTTTCGCTAGAATTGGATAAATTTTTTTCAAATAGAAACGATATAAAAAAATATAGAAATTGGTATGAATTAGTTGTGCAAACATGGTTTTGGAATCAAAGCCTTGCTGCACAGGTTGAAATTAAGAAGGACGAATTAATAATTTTGAAACCAAGTGTTTTTTTAGATCATATATATAATGATTTGCGTATGAATTATTTAGAACACCTTGAAAGAAATTATTATTATGAAATTAAACCAGAGTCACTTAAACGTAATACAAAAGAAATTTTATTATCAATGGATAAAGCGATTGATGCATTAGATGATGCTATTAGTAATTTGTATTTAATATATAGTGAAAATCATCAGGATTCTTTAAATAAAATAATAGATATTCTTCCGGATAATACTTTATTGAAACAGAGAGTCGAAAATTTTATTTTAAAGATTTCATCTGAAGAATACATTTTAAGATCTGATTTTTTAGATGAACTTCAAAGTATTGAGATAATTGTTGATAATACTATGAGAAATAGAATCGATTTTAAAAAATGGTTACAAGTTTTTCAAGATGTTTTAAGTCACAATATGATTTTGGATGACTCTGATGATAGCTATTCAGAATATGTTGAGGCATGTGAAGCTATTGGAAATTTGTATAAAGAATATATCGATTGCTATACATGGATTAATAGAAATGAATATGAAAACGTTACAAAATTTAATATTTTCACTAGTGGAACAAGTAGTATGATGAATTCCATTATTGATAAAACTAAGTGGCGTGAATGGTTCAAAATTGTAGGAACGGAGTAGTACTATGAATAAGAAGACTCATAGTCAGCTTTTAGCAGAAATCCTTTTACTTCCGTTTATACATAAGGAATTTAATTCAGTGGATCCTATAAGTCAGTATGCTGCAGCTTATAGCAATGTAATTCACCAAGATCGTTTAGTTGGAATTAAGAATCGAAATAATATTTTAAAAGAATATCTTGATTCGAAAAAAGCACTAATAAAATTGTTTTCTTCAGATGCGCGATGGAATCACCTTGATGATGTGCAGCTTCTATTGGATATGTTTTATCCTGGGTTAAAATTGCAGGAGTATTATAATGCAAATGAAGGAGAAATCGGTAGATTTTATTTACAGCATATTTTTGACATTGCTCGTGTTTTTGTTACATTTAGAGATGGAATTGTATCTATTCGCAACTGGTCAAAGGATACAGATCCCTTTCTGCAGAGTTATACTGAATTTGATAAAATTGAGCTTTGGAATCACATTTCAAGAACATCAGTGCCGGATTTATTTATTGCTGCTTGTTATGTAAATTTTAATGCAACTACAATGGGCAATTTACAGAATGTACCAAACTTGGTTTATCTTGCAGATATGCCGCTAAAAGTGATTTTGAAAAAGGGTGTTGCCGAAACACATATGCACGCAAACGCTGGAATATCCTATCATGATTTGTGGTGTCATCATACATCTTTGCTAAGTGATTCACTAATAAAGAAGAATATACCACAATGTTTTTGTACTCTGTTTAAACTGTGTTCGGCAATTTATATTTCTGATAAATCAGATTTGCGTTTTGATGAATATCTGTTTATAATGAAAGAGAAATTACACTATTTTTCATTGTTTTATGATGTGATATACTCGGATAATTCATATTTAAGTGTAACTAAAACAAAGCTGGATCGAATTTATGAGGAAGTAAAAGAACAATTTTGTGCTGATTTACCAGACCTTCGGGATATTTTGTTCAGTACTGTATATAGAGAATATCGTGATCGCGGGACATCTTCTGAAATTATATGGTATTGCCAGGTGCTTGAGTTTTTGAAGAAACATTATGATTCGTTTTTAGCTGAATGCTTTTTTAAATATATCAGATATAAAAATGATTTTTTCAGGGACAAAGTGCAGCAAACACGTATTAGCGGATTAGATTACTTTCAAGCGTATTATAATAATGCAACTGAGATTCCTAAGATAATTGGATTTGATGATGAAAGAATTGCCGAATTAAGGTATAAGTCTATATTTGAAGAGCAATGTAAAACTGGGAACTTAGCGGTTTTGGAAATGAAAATCACACCAAAAATCAAAACACAAAACAAGACATATGTAGCAGATATAAGCATAATAAAAACAGATATGCTCAGACAAGTGCAAAAAATATTTAAGGCTTACTATAATTACATCAAAAATAGAATTGAACTTGCAGGTGAATCATCCAAATTAAGATTTCCAAAGCTTGGCTTAATGTATCACTTTATCAAGCAGCATCACAGTGATAATTTTAGTGGTGTCAATTGTGCGGTTCGAAATGATACAGCTCAAATTGAAAGTTTTGATTATAATTCTATGCGCTCTGTAAGTATTAATTTTCTGGATGCATTATATGAGTTATTGCAGGAACGTCCATTATTGTCTGATTATATCGTTGGAATCGATGCAGCTTCTATTGAAAATGCTACAGAACCTTGGGTATTTGCTCCGGTATTTAAACGAGCTCGTTCACACAAAAGAATTGTACCTTATTCATCTTTGAAAGGTAGCAATATACAAAACATCGGATTTACCTATCATGTAGGGGAAGATTTTCGGCATATCATATCTGGATTGCGTCATATTGACGAAGTGCTGACTCATTTTGATTATCGTAGTGGTGACCGACTAGGACATGCAGTTGCATTAGGTATTGATATTGATCATCTTATGATGCAAAACAATATTGTCGCTGTTCCAATTATGGAATATCTTGAAAATTTACTTTGGATGTGGCAGAATTCAAAATTATCGGATTATGGATGTGCGCCTGGAAATCTGGAATTTCAGATTATGGAGACTGCACGAAAAATATATAAAAATTCGCTTTCTGGAATTGATGTTTACACACTATGGAGAGTATATCAAGCTAAATTTGATATACTTGATGAAACAATAAGAAAAGAAGTTTTACGAGAAAATGGTTGTACCTTACTCAAGAAATTTGATACGAAAGAAGTTTGGACTTTCCATGAATTATTATGTTCGCATTTTTGTCCGTGTTTTCATGAGATTTACTACAGCCCGATTTTAATTGCGATTAGAGATGAGGAACTTCCATTCTATAAAGAACTTCAGAGGAATTTGCTTAATAAGGTAGAACGAATGGGTGTTTATGTAGAAACAAACCCCAGTTCGAATTTAACAATTAGCGATATTCCCAGTATATTTCACCATCCTATTCTTCAGTTGAATAACAGTGGACTTCACATAAGTAATATGGAAGAGTCTAGTGTAATGGTATCTATAAACTCTGATGATCCGATTGTATTTTCTACTTTTGCTGAAAATGAAATTGCTTATATTTATTATGCACTGCTTAATGCTGGATGTAAAAGAGAAGAAGCGTTAAATTGGATTGATAAAATTAGACTGCAAGGAATTGAAAGTACTTTCATAAAATCTGATAAACAAATAAATGAAATGCTACGGGATTTTGAAGAGATAGCTAAGTGGTAAATCAATATTGAGCAGCTTTTCTTACACAATATTATAGTTGCATTAACTTTGCTGTTGAAATCGTCAATAAATAAAATTGCAGGAGGATGAAATGAAAATGTCAAAATCAAATAATAATCCAAAGATAGACAGTTCGAACGAGACAATTGAATACTATCGTTCAATATGGAATAGAAAATGTGATGCAGCAAAGGTAGATGAACAAACAAGAAACTATTTTGATTACATAAATAATGAAGTTGTTTGGGCTCAAAAGAAAAGTAGTAAAAATAAAAAAAATTGGCATAAAATTGAAATGTTGACAATTGTTTTTGCTACTTGTAATACAATATTTGCCGCTTTAATTAATTTCGATGGAATAACAGGGACGATTTTTAAAGTTCTTACAATTATTGCTAGTTCTTTAGTATCTGCTATTGCTTCTTATAATGCATTTAAAAAACCAAAAGAAACATGGATGCGTCATAGTGCAAATTGCCTGGCACTAGATATAGAAACTCTCTGTTTTTGTAATGGTTCATTTTGTTATGAAGGAAAAACAGATGAAGAGTCGATAAAAGTATATAAAGAGCGTACTGCATTAATTAAGCTAAACAATTATGAGAATTTTTTCAGCAACATGGGATATGTGAAGTTTTATAGCGATTTCCCAAGTGTATATAAAAAGGAAAATTAAACAATAATAGACCGGCATATAGAATAATTAAATATGCAGGAGTATAACAAAAGCTTTAAAGCGTGTTATGCTCCTTTTATCTCCATTTCGCTTTAAAAGCGGAATGGAGATTTTTTATGATTAAATGTAAAACATGGCAATGTCAGATTGCCAAATATCCATAGCCTTCGATCTGATTTAGGATAATAAATTAATCGGAGGTATAAAATATGGGTTATAATCACGGAAAGGCAATGTCAATATTTACTAAGGAATGGGAAATTAAAAAACAGTATTATAAGGAGCAGGGTATGACCGACGAACAGATAAAAAAGATATATGATTACGACTATGGAGTGTTTTGTTCTGAACGCTGTTTTAACGAACATCGTATTGATATCAGTGATGAGGAACGTAATGAGCGTTTCTATGTCGAAGAAGATTTGTTGCAATATGATATTGATAACTGGATACAATTTCTTGATGAAAAATTATATAGAATACTGAAAAAATTCCCGGAAGTACAACTCCGGGTTTTTTATTTATACAGAGTAGAACATTATTCTCAAAAGGAAATATCATCAATTGTACTAAAACCACAGCAGACGATCTCTCGTTGGATTGGTGAAATCGCTGATTTGTTGGACAAATTTGAAAAAAATGGGTAAAACAGCTTTTCCCAACGGCTACATAGTGAAGGCAAAAATTGCCTTAGCAATTTGAAAAGTGAATAGCAGCAACAGAAATACGTGAATCCTGCGGCCGGTCAGAAAATCGGCAGCTATGCAAGCCATACGCCAGGACCTTGAAAAAAGCGAGCGAATAATATGAAGCTTGGAAATCGGGACAGCTACCCGTGAGCAATGAAACGCAGGAGGATAATGCTACTTCCGTTCAGTCACAGCACCCTTTGGTCGGGGAATCAGGCAATGAGGACGGCTCTATGAGAACCATAGAGGGATGAGAATTCCATGAGATTGATAAGCTGTCAATCGTTTCTGTTGTTCCGCCGTAACGGTGTCAGGGACAAATATTACGGGAATAGTCTGAAATATCAGACGAAGGCAAAACAAAAAAAGCACGGCAGTCTTGCTTATATGTGGACTGCCGTTTTACATAAGAATCAAGAGGAGGAAAACAATGAAAAAAGATGAGATATTTGGGATAAATGAAAGGTATGGAGTGGTGATACCACCTGCTATTTGTGTGCTGCCCCAAACACATCCTTGTTATCGTTGTGTGTGGCTTTGTCATACGGATGTTCCATTCTGTATGCTGCCTGCAGGTTCGTCATTGTGCAGACATAGTAAATCATCGAAGAAGGAAGAGCGTGTTGATATGCAGATAAAGAGAGGGGATGTTTATTATGCAGATTTAAATCCGGTTGTAGGAAGTGAACAGGGTGGTATCAGACCTGTGGTAATTATACAGAATAATATAGGAAATCGATTTAGTGGGACAACGGTGGTTATTCCGATTTCTTCTGCAAAAAAACCAGATTTGCCAGTACACATTACCGTGCAGGGTATTGGGATCTTGGAGAAGGATTCAGTAATTCTTGCAGAACAAATACGTACAATTGATAACATAAGAATTAAAAATTACATTGGAACTTTCGATGAAACAACAATGAAGAAAGTGGATAGAGCAATAAAAATAAGTTTGGGAGTAGATGCTGATGATTAAATATGGACAGGCTGAGCTGATGTATTATATTATGCATCAGTTTCTCAATAAAGCGAACCTGACAGAGCAGGAAAAAGAAAAAATTGATAAGCAAAATGCAGATGAGGTATTTGTGAAATATCCATCTGCAAGAGATTTGGAGATAATGGTATGATTGGATTTATTATAGGCTGTATTGTTGGCGGTACGGTTGGTGTAACTGCAATGTGTTGCTTTATAGTCGGCAAGGAAGCAGACAGGCGTATAGATTGGACAGATTCTGATGAGTAAATTTGTTGGGTTTGATGA
Organism: Candidatus Ornithomonoglobus sp.; assembly: GCA_045537455.1. Classification (GTDB taxonomy): domain Bacteria; phylum Bacillota; class Clostridia; order UBA1381; family UBA1381; genus Ornithomonoglobus_A. The sequence goes on from JAZSPM010000193.1 coordinate 38,575, forward strand.
TTCCATTTTTACTGAATTTGTGGTATTGTAGTAGATAAAAGAAAAGTAGAGAGGTGAGGTTAATGGCAACAGTAACAATAATACAGCCAAACACAGCAACAATAATAAATAAAGTGAGAGTCGCCGCTTATTGCAGAGTAAGTTCAAGCAGCGATGATCAGCTGAATTCCTATCAGGCACAGCTTACCTACTATAGCCACAAATTCGAGAATTCAGATACGGAAGAACTGATTGATCTGTATGCCGATGAAGGTATTACAGGTACACGTGAAGATAAGCGTGACGAATTTCAACGACTTATAAAAGACTGCAGACGAGGAAAAATTGACAGAATCTATACCAAGTCTATAAGTCGATTTGCTCGTAATACAAGAGATTGTCTCAAGAATATCCGTGAACTGAAATCATTGGGGATTACGATACTCTTTGAAAAAGAGGATATAGATACAGCAAATGTTTCAGATGAAATGATGATAACAATTATGGGCGGTTTGGCACAAGAAGAGTCGGTATCAATATCACAGAATATGCAATGGTCGATTCAAAAACGAATGCAGAACGGAACATATGTAGTTTCTAATCAGCCATTTGGTTATCAGAAAGAAAATGGAAGATTTATTGTTTATGAGGAAGAAGCAACAATAGTACGAAGAATATATACGGAATATCTGCAGGGTTATGGACTGCTTACTATATGTGAGCACTTAAACCAAGATGGTATTATAATGGGAAAATCGGGCAATATCTGGCGAAAGAAAGCTGTTCGATATATTCTCACTAATGAAAAATATATCGGAGATTGCTTGTGGCGAAAACAGTACACGGAAAATATGATTCCATTTCGTAAGAGCAAGAATAAAGGACAGGCAGAACAATATTACATATCTGATAATCATGAGCCTATTATTTCACGGGAGGATTTCGAAATAGTACAGAGCCTGCTTGCTGAAAAAGGAGAGAAATATGGAAATAGGAAGATTCATCAATATCCGTTGACATTGAAAGTGAAATGCGGCATTTGTGGAAGTACTTTCAAAAGGAAAAAAGCCAACGGAATAATTAAATGGGTTTGTCAGAAACATGATTTTAATTCGGTGGAGTGTCCTTGCAGAGGAATACAGCAGGATGCATTTTATGATGCCTTTATCCATATTTGTAATAAGCTTATTGTGCATCATAAGATTATTCTACAGCCACTACAGACTTCACTGCAGCAACTTAAACTAAAAAAATATAGTGGTAATCTGCAAGTAATGGATATCCACAGAGATATTGCCAAATTACGTGAACAAGTTCATGTGTTAAGCAGATTGAAAACAAAGGGATTTTTGAGTGAAGCTAAATTTCAAGAACAGGTCTCCAAGCTTAATGGAAAAATCAATCGCTTACAACAGGAACTTAAACGAATGGTAAAAATAAATGAAGAGGATGAAATGCTGACTCATATTGAAGAACTGCTGGAAATATTTGAGAAAAGAAATCAGCTAATATCATTATTTGAACCTGATTTGTTTGGAAGTATCGTGGACAAAATTGTTGTTAAAAGCATAAATGAACTTGAGTTTCATTTGATTGGTGGATTGAAATTATCAGAAATAATCTGAAAATACTATTGAAATTCTATCAGAATTGTGATATAATAATTATAGTAATCTGAAAGGAGCGATTGTTATGATTATTAAGTCATCCACTGTTCTGAGAAATGACTATGGTCAAATCTCAAATCTTGCCCATGAGCGTCAGGAACCAATATACATCACAAAGAATGGAGAAGGTGATCTTGTTGTTATGAGTATTGATGCATTTGAAAAACGTGAGGAACTTATACGCCTGAAAGCAAAGCTTGATGCAGCTGAGCATAGCAGACTTTCCGGAGAATCCACTGTATCTCTTGAAGATGCAAGAAAACGTCTTGCGGAGAAGTATCAGGATGCGTGAATATAAACTGGAGTTGCTTGCACCTGCATGGCGAGAGCTTGAAATGATAGCAGATATGCATATGTCCCTTATAGGTGCAAAATCTGCTGAAAAGATTACAACGCAGATACTTGATACATTGGAACATCTGAAAACAAGTCCATATATGGGACGTGCCTGTGAGGAAAGAATACTTGCAGTTGATGAATACAGAAAGCTGGTTGTTGGCAAATATCTCTGTTTTTATAGAGTAATTGCCGATACGGTATATGTGTATCACATTGTTAATGGCAGACGGGATTATCCGAAGATATTTGAAGAAGAACAGCAATAATAATTGTGCTCTGTAACCAAATGTTGCAGAGCATTTTTGTTGCCATTGTTGACTGGATATTATATAAAAAATGTGGTATTATTGTTTCTGAAGAAACGTGAGAGGAGGTCACCTTTAATGGCGAAGTATAGAACAATACCATTCGGATATATGATGATGAGTGGCAAAATTATAACCAATCCCAAAGAAGTCAATGCAGTGGTGACAATATTCAGTGAATACCTTAAAGGAAAAAGTATGTCGGATATCGCAGCACAAATGGATGTTCCTTATAGTAATGGTGCAATATGGAATAAGCATATGGTAAAGCGGATACTGGAAAACGAGAAGTATCTTGGTTCGGAGAGATATCCGCAGCTTGTGGATGAAGAAACTTTTTATATAGCTAATGAGTTGAAATATCGTAAGGCAAAGTCTCTATGTATGATTTCTGATGAATTACAGGAGATTCGAAATCTGACCGTCTGCAGGGAATGTGGACATCGGCTTTCTCGAATGGGAGGCAGCAGTCGAAGTGAAAAATGGGATTGCAGAAACAAGGATTGTTACAGATTTGAGTATCGTATGACCGATCAGATGCTTGTGGGAGCTATTCTGAATGTGCTGAACTCCGTAATCGTAAATCCCAATCTACTGGATTCTGATCGCAAGGTCAGCAGTTATAATCCAAATGGAGACATTATGCGGCAGCAGAATGAAATTCATCGTATGATGGATGCAAATAATATTGATTATGAACGCATTAAGAGAGAAATAATTTGTCTTGCAGAAATGAAATATGCCTGCTGTACATACAGTAATGCTCCACAAAAAACGGAGATTCTGAAAGCTCTGCTTAAAGAGCAAACACAATTAAATACACTTGATATTGGCTTACTGAAATCCTGCGTTTCGCAGATTCTGGTAAGCCATTTTTGTATCATTGAAGTAGAATTTATCAATGGTACTATTATTAGAGATCTAACGGAAAGGAGCACTTCCAATGACAACGGCATCGAATGTAAGAGTGATTCCTGCAAAGCCTCAATTGATTGAACAACAAAATCAACACCGTCAAATCCGAGTAGCGGCATACTGTCGTGTATCAACAGAAATGGAGGAACAACAGAATAGCTATCAGGTGCAGATTGATTACTACACGGATCTTATCAACAAAAAGAAAGAGTGGACACTTGCGGGTATATTTGCTGACGAAGGTATTAGTGGTACACAGACAAAAAAACGAACCGAGTTCAATCGAATGATCCGTATGTGCAGGAGAAAGAAAATTGATCTTGTTATTACAAAATCCATTTCAAGATTTGCTCGAAACACTGTTGATTGTCTGGAATATATCCGACAGCTGAAAGATTTAGGCATAGGTGTAATATTTGAAAAAGAAAATATAAATACGCTTACTATGACCAGTGAATTTATGATTGCTCTCTACGGCAGCTTTGCACAAGCAGAAAGTGAGTCAATATCAAAAAATGTCTCTCTCGGTGTGCAAATGGCATTTCGTGAAGGTAAGACGAGGATTCAATATCGAAATCTACTTGGTTATAAAAAGGGAGCAGATAATAAACCGGAAATAATTTCTGATGAGGCAGAAACAGTAAAGCTTATATTTAAATTGTTTTTAGATGGATATTCAACTCAAAAAATAGCGGATGCTCTTGTGGTTAAGGGAAAATTAACTGCTACAGGTAATCTTGCGTGGAATTCAGGAATGGTGCGAAAAATTCTGCATAATGAAAAGTATGTGGGAGATGTTCTGCTACAGAAAACATATACAGTAGATTGTATTACACATAAAAAAGCTGTAAATCACGGTGAACGTACTATGTACCTTGTCTCTGATCATCATGAGCCGATTGTTGACCGAATTACATACAATCTTGTACAGCAGGAACTCGCAAGACGTAAATCAAAAAGAAAAGTTACGAGTAGCGGAGTTTCCGAACAAGGAAAGTACAGCAGTAAATATGCATTGACAGAACTACTCGTTTGTGGGGAGTGCGGTACACCATATCGTAGGGTTGTATGGACACAAACAGGTGTTAAACGTCCTGTGTGGCGATGTGTAAGTCGATTGGAGCATGGAAGTAAATACTGTAAAAATTCTCCGACTATACATGAAGAACAGCTGCACAGAGCCATTGTGAAAGCAATTAATGAATTTTATGATTGTGGTGATGATGTAGCAGGAATTTTAAAATCTAACGTTGAATCAGCATTATCAGGTTTGGAACAAAATGAAATTCGTATTATTCAAAATAGACTGAACGATATTGATGCTGCAAGAAATGACTTAATTGGGTTGATTACAAATGGAGTTTGCGATGAAGATAAATTGGATTCTGAATTTGCAAAGCTATATGATGAAGAAAAAAGACTTAATGAAAAATTACATTTACTACTAGAACAGAATAATATGGAAAATATAACGCAAAGCAAGATCAAAAATATTTTTTCAGAAATTGAAGGTGAGAAACTTGAACTGAAAGAATTTGATGATATTTTGATTCGCAAGTTGATTGAATGCGTTAAGGTGATTAGCAAGACAGAGCTTCTGATTATCTTTAAAGGTGGATATGAAGTCAGTGCAGAAATAGAAAAATAACAAAACAAACGGCTTGCAGTGAATTGACCCCAAAAAGTTAGACAAAGATTTAAAAGAAAATTTATGCAAAGCGACTAAGCGGCAAGCTTGGTCGCTTTGTTGCGTTATGCAGCTTTGGCGAGACGGTACTCAACAGGTGACATTCCATCAAGTTTCAG
>JAZSPM010000209.1:0-21578 GCA_045537455.1 Candidatus Ornithomonoglobus sp.
ATCAATCACAATATCAAATGACGGAATTATATAATCAAGAATATCCGTATCATAGATATGCTCAATACGTATACCCATTTTTTCTATTATATCAAAATTAATTGATGCATCGCCACCGAATTCATCTCCGCACACCAAAAATACCGTAACCTTGATCCCACGGTTATATAAATGACGAGCTATTGCAAAACCGTCACCGCCGTTATTCCCCTTACCGCAAAAAACAGCGACACTTTTTTGTGATAGATCCTCAAATCTTTCTGCCAGTGCTTCAAAACAGGCAAGCGCTGCATTTTCCATAAGAATTACTGACGGTATACCGCCATCCTCAACAGCAAGACGGTCTATATTTCGCATTTGTTCAGCATAACAGGCTTTCATATCTTGATTTTCCTTTCTTAAGAATTCAAAAGGACGGCTCACGTTCCATCAAGCGAAACGTCCGAGGAGCCGCCCTCTGAAAAACGTTATTCGATAATAAATACATTTCTCGGATTGAATTTTCTTATAGCCTCAATCATTTTTGATGTAGGCTGGAAAAGAACATATTTTCTTTCATTTTCAATCATTATGTCAATAAAATATGTTTCTCCGACATTCTTTCCACCCGTAAAGTCCATAACCTTTATATTTTTGCTTATTTTATTTCCTGAAAATTCATAGTTATGTGCAGTATCGTCAACTCTTGCAACAAGATTTGCATCTTTAAAATCAATGCTCAGAACTCTTTTTCTTCCTTTTTTGGACATGATTTTATCTATGTCAAATTCGCTGTTGGTTAATATGTACTCCCATTCTATATTTCGTCTGCTCATAAGCTGATAAGCTCCCCACCATATACCTGCAACAAGAAGCATACCGATACTACCTACCATAGGCACCTGAGCAAACATCAGTAATGCCAAAAGAAGAATTATTGTCAGCAATAAAGCCGCAAGCACAATTCCTGAAATTATAATTATATCCTTTGCATCCTTTTTTCTGTTTATAAGATACTCCATAAATACGTCCATTTTATTCTTCCTCCTTGATTATATCCTCTAATTTTTCATACATCGCTTTTAAAGCTCGTCCTCTATGGCTTACTGAATTCTTTTCTTCATCAGTCGCCTGTGCAAAGCTCTTTTCAAGCTCATCGCTACGGAATATCGGGTCATATCCGAATCCGTTTTCTCCTACAGGCTCATACAGAATCTGACCTTTTACCTCGCCCATTGTTACAAGCTCAGTCCCGTCAGGCAGAACTACCGCTACAGCTGTCATAAAGCTTGCACGTCTGTCAGACTTATCTTCCATTTCCGAAAGAACTTTATTGATTTTATCAGCGTCCGTTGCATTTTCTCCGGCATATCTTGCACTGTATATTCCCGGTCGTCCGTCAAGTGCATCAATGCACAAGCCCGAATCATCAGCCATAACAATATCATCTGTCAGCATTGCAACGGCTCTTGCTTTTATTAAAGCATTTTTTTCAAAGGTATTTCCCGTTTCTTCAACCTCTATATCAAAGCCTTCATCCTGAAGTGATGAAACCTCTAAGCCAAGCTCTCCGAAAATACTTTTTATTTCCTTTACCTTGCCATTATTATTTGTTGCGGCAATTATCCTCATTACCGTTCATATCCTTTCATTTTCAATTATAAAGAATGTATACTTATCTTATTGTACTACACTTTCACGAATTTTGCAAGTATTTAGTGAAAATATTTATTTTTTATTAATTTTTAGATATTAATAAATCCAAAAATAACGCCTGTTTCTACAGGCGTTACTGATGTTATTTTAACCCAATATTATCAAAATCAATATTGATTATATCTATAGTTTCGTTGTCCAAACCGAACACATCATCCGTTATTTTGTATTCAGGCATATTTGACTGCAGATGCTCTGCATCATCCTTTAATTTGAAATTCAGATTTTGGGCATCTACAAAATCATCATACTGATTTACATATACACGGTTATGCCAGAACTTTGTCCCCGGATTATAATCCTCGGTATATGTTTTATACAGATAAGGATATTTTTCACGGTAAGGAGTGTCTGTAATATCAACTCCGTGCATATCATTTTTGTCCGTTGTATGCACACGCACATCTGCAAGAGGATTTGTATGCATACGAAGATTGGCATTGCTCTTGGTATTTGGATTCAAGCCCGGGGAACAATCAACAAAAAGATTATTTCCTATTGAAGTAAGCCCACCGCAGGTATGATAAACCGTACTGAAAAAGAATTTTCCATCAGATACAATATCATAGAAGCAATTTGCATAGACCATATTATATACAGACCAGTCATCAAAATACACTGCGCATACACCCAAATCAGTTTTATGCGGATTATGTATTGAATATATAAAGTTATGTCTTATAATATTTCCGACCTCACTCATATCACGTCCCATATAAATTGCACCGCTGTCTGATACACTTTGAAGCACGTGATGAATTTTATTATATTCTATAATATGATCATTACCGTGGAGATAAATTGCCATTCCAGGCAAATTATATATCTCGCAGTTTGCAATCCTGTTTCCGACACCCATAAGATTGACTGCTGATTTATATGTTTTATCAAGTCGGTTGCAGTCATGGAATTCACAGTTATAGACAGTGTTATTACCCACTGTAAGCGTTTTTCGGTTTCCGCCTGAAAGCAATACGCCTCCGGCTCCTGTATTATATATCTTACAACCTTCAATAACGTGCTTTTTTCCGCCGTTATTATCCCATGCGGCAAATTCATAAAGATACTCATGCCACGAGCCCATTTCTCTTGAAATCGGTTCCGGAATTGGTACATCTGTATCCCTTGCTCCGTGACACGTATTTTTCCCGTGAGGCTGAGGCTCGGCACCCTGACCTATCTGTACCGCCATAATACCGAGATTTCTGAATGTACAGTTTTTTATGTGTACATTTTCACCGCCCTCAATATAAACAGCACTGTTTCTTGAATTTTCAAAAGTGATTCCTTCAATTATAACATTTGAAGCATTCTCACACGCAAGCATTACCTTATCAAGAACAGAAAGCTGAATTTCATTTATCTCTCCGTCAGGAATAAAATACAATTTTTCATTTTCCCGGTCGATATAATATTCGCCCGGTTCTGTAAGCTCTTCAAATAAATTTACTATATACCATGACGAATGTCCCGTTGCATCAAAGCCAAACAAATGCGGCTCATTTAGCTTTACGGTTTTATTTTTTACATCAAACCCCGTTATTTTAAGGCAGTCATCAGCCCACGAATAATTCGGGAAGCCTCCAAGATATGCATCCTTTGCATTCTGCCATTTTTCTATTCTATCAGTATTCAAGCGTATAACAGGACAACGCATATCATATTCCTTTGATATGGGCTTGCTTCCACATTCAATAATATCCTCAGACGTATATTTTATTGTCTCGGTTTTTGGATAACGTGCCACAGTATACGGCTTACCATTAATAAACAATTCATTCGGAGCATTGACATATGAGCGTCTAAAGCCTCTGTTACGGTACTCTCCCAAATTCAGATTATACGGCTTTAAATCAATATATTTTATGTTTCCGTCATAATCTTTAACCGAGTTTCTTCCTATTAGTATACCTCCGTCAAAAATCACATTACCCAAAGCCTTGATTACTGTACCTGAATTTTCTTCATTCATTACTACAGTATCATCAAAAAAATATCTTCCTTCTTCAATATAAATGATACCGCCCTCTGCCTTTTCAAGTGCCGCCTTTAGCGAATAAATTGGCGAAGCCTTATCACCTGAATTTTTATCATTTCCTGTCAGTGAAACATATATTTCCATATCTTTTCCCCTTAAATCATAAAATTCAAGGAGATACTGAAAACAGCATCTCCTTTGTTTGTTTTATTTTGAAGCCATAAACTCATCAAGCTGTTTTTGAATTTCGTCACGGATTTTATCACTTTCACACTTCTTGATTTTATCCATAAACTCTGCATATACGCTTTCGTAGTTTGCTACCGCACCGTACATAAGCGGCTTTGTATATTCTCCATCAACACTGCTTAGCTGTGCAAGCTGACTCTGATACTCTGTAAGGTCAGGTGAGAAGCCTATAGCTCTTGAAACAAGCGTATCCTCACCCTCGTTAAATCTCTCAAACACAAATTCCTTATAATCCTCGCTGTCGCTCTGAGTCATATAAGCATTCTTTGTATTACCTACTACCCATTTCCACAAGCCGTAAGGTGCACTTGATGTACCCTGACCAGTATAACCGATAGTTTCAATTCTGTCGTCACCTGTCACTGTATAGTGTTCACCCTCTATACCCCATACAAGCATATTGTATAAATCCTTACCCTTTTCGGTATTCATAAGATTTATAATCTTTGCGGCTGTTTTCTTGTTTTCTGACTTTGAAGAAATCGCAAGAGCACCTGCAGCATTATTCATAGGCACCAACGGATTCGGGCTTAAATATAGAATATAGTAAGCTCCACCGTCTGCTTCACCTTCCTCATAGCCCTTATAGTTATTTGCAATCCACATTATATGACCGTTTGCTGTTCCGTTTTCCTTGTTAAGATTATCAGCGCTCAATACGTCTTTTCTGATATATCCCTTCTCGAACCATTCATGCATTTTATCATATATCTTTTTGTTTTCTTCTGTTTCAAAGAACATTTTTACCTCATTTGTATCACCATAGGTTTCAATACAGAACATATTTCTTATATTGTCATACAAACGTGATGCAAACATATATGAGCAGTGAGGGTTGTATCCCTTTCTAAGCTCGCCGTTCTCCTTTGCAGCTGCAAGAAGCGGCTCAAGAGCATCAAAAATCTTCTCATCAAATTCAGGCTTTGCAAGAAGTGCCTTTATTTCATCAATGTTAAGATATTTATCCGCAAGCTCTTTATTAATATTTAAAGCATACATATTCGGACACATCTGATAGTTTGTTATTCCGTATACTGAACCGTCAACCTCGCCATATTTGAAAATAAATTCAGGAAGCTCTTCTTTTGTTTCCTTTAATTCATCTTCAAGGTACTCATCAAGCGGTGCAAAGCTGCCGTTTCTTACTTCCTCTACGAATTTAAGAGTATAGGTCTGTACAATGTCCAAAGCTTCTCCGCCGGTCTGTGCCATAAGGAACTTCTGTGCATAGTCGCCTGCGTCAACTACATCAAATTCAACCTTTACATTTTCAAAGCCCTCGTATGTCTTAAGCTTTTCATTAAACGCCGCCCATACCTTGTCAGCATCCTGCTGCTTACCCGGGCCCGGCATTGTCCAGTGAACTACAATCTCACCATTTTCATTTGTTTTTACTCCGTCGCCTCCACAGCCGCTTACACCTATAAGCATTGCAGCCGCAAGAACCATTGATAAAATCTTTTTCTTCATTTTTCTTTCTCCTTTTATTTTAATATTTTTTATTAACCTTTTACTGCACCTATGGTCATTCCCTTTGTAAAATACTTCTGGAAGAACGGGAAAACAATAATCATAGGTCCCGCCGCAAGAACAGCCGTTGCATAACGGATACCCTCTGTCGGTACCTGATAATCTGCAAAGCTTGCATTTTCCATTGCCATCTTGTTTACAAACTCTGTTTCCCTTAAAATTCTCTGAAGCATATACTGCAATGAATACAGTTCAGGATCTTTAATATAAATCAAAGCTGTATTCCAGTTATTCCATGCACCTACTGCGTGCAAAAAGCCTATCGTCGCCATAACAGGCGTTGATAACGGAATCATGATTTTTATAAACGTATAAAATTCACCGGCTCCATCAATCTTTGCAGCTTCTGCAAGAGATTCAGGAATTCCCTGAAAGAACGTTCTTACAATGATTACATTCCATGCGCTTACAAGCCCCGGTAGAATATATATCCAGATTGTATTATCAAGATTCAACAGGTTCGTGTTTATCAGATATGATGGTACAAGTCCGCCGCCAAACAGCATCGTTATAAATATGTACCATGTAAGCTGTTTTTTGTATTTAAAATTACTTCTTGATAACGGATATGCTGTCATTGTAGTGCATACTATAGTAAACAAGGTTGACACTACAGTAAATATAATTGTTGTCTTATATGAATTTATAAGCTGAGTCGGGTTTTGGAAAACCTGCTTATAGGCTTCAAAGCTTATTTTACCCGGAATAAGACTGTAGCCAAAATCTATCAGACTCTTTTCATCGGTTATGGATATTGCAATCAACAGCATAAACGGTATAATATACGTCAGGCACATCAAGATAAAAATTATGTGCAGTATGCTTTGTCCTAAAAAACTTTTTTTACGCATATTTACACCTCCTAAAACAATGAATTTTCAGGGCTTATCTTCTGAACAATTTTATTAACGGTAACAACCATTATCAAGCCCAGTAACGACTGAACAAGTCCGATTGCGGATGAAACCGATAAGCTACCTGATTTCAAGCCTCTGAATACGTATGTATTAATAATATCCGTTGTAGGATACAGCGTACCTACGTCTCTCGGAACCTGATAGAATAATCCGAAATCTCCCGAGAATATGCTTCCAAATGCAAGAATTACCTGAATTGTAATTATTGATACAAGATGCGGAAGTGCTATATGCCATGTCTGTTTGAATTTATTTGCTCCGTCAATAGCTGCCGCTTCAAACAGCGATTCGTCTATACTCATCAATGAAGCATAATAAATTATTGACGACATACCAATTTGTTGCCATACATGAACTACAGTCAGTATAACCGGCCATGCTCCCGGGCTTCCGTACCAGTCTACACCTTCGCCGCCAACTGCCTGGATAACCTTATTCAATACACCCGATACAGGGTTTAAAAACGAATATACAATATATGCTATCAAAACCATAGACAAAAATCTCGGTAGAATAACTATTGTGTTGTATACCTTTAATGCAATTCTGTTACGAAGTGCATAGAACAACAGTGCCAATACTACTGCACATATCGTTGTTATTATCATAAAATCAAGCGAATAAAGTACAGTATTTCTTATGACTCTTACAGCGTCCGGAGAGGTAAAGAAAAACTCAAAGTTTTTAAATCCATTCCACTTGCTTCCAAATATTCCTAAATTAGGATTAAAATTTTTGAAAGATATAATTATACCGAACATCGGCAGATAATTAAATATAAACAGTAATATTATTCCCGGAGAAGCAATGAGTAAAAGCTCAAGATTGTCTCTGAATGTACGTTTATTTTTCTTTTTTGGAGTTGTTTGCTGTTCCATGATTATGACATTTATCCCCTTTCATTTATTTTATTTCATATATCACTCTGCATCTTTCAAAAGGCTTTAGTGATGCAAGTGAATTAAGAAATAGTATTTTGGCAGTATCTGATTCAGGTATTTTAACCTCCCACTTTAATTCCAATTTTGATTCGGGAGCTATTGTGTCTGAATCATTTACCTGAACATCCTGCAATACGCCTTCCGAATAAAAAGCATTTACTACAGCAGGAGAAAAGCTCTCCTTAGTTCCGTTCCAGATCTCACACGACATTGATACAGTCTGTCCCTTATACTCTGTTAAATCCTTTATAACCTCGTTTTTCGAGTTTTTATAAACAACCTCACCGGCTGAAATTATTCCATAGCAATAGGTCTTGCTGACTACCTTTCCGGCTTCACCTGCCATATATACAGTATAAATACCTGTTCTGTCCTCATTTTTTACTCTTGTATTAAAAGTAAATTCAACCTTTCCGTCAGAATCTGCTCTTAAAGTATCACTGTACTGTACACCTTCTAAATTATATGCTCCTGATACCGCCGACAAATTATATAGAGGATTTGTAACAGTAACACTGACCAACGAATCAGCCTTAAAGCCATGGGCTGTTACATATACATCGTCAGTATCCTTATCAGCAGTACACTCTGTAATCTCCGCTGAAAGATAAATAATACTGTCATTGTATAGAATCATGGCATCAAGAATTTCATTTGTACATTCATACACTTCCTGAGCAGTTTCCGCTGTAGATAATGTATCATGTGAGTTTTCTGATAATTCTTTCAGCTCCGGATATATTGTACTGTCTGTATATTCTATATCGCCGTTTTCATACTTTTTAAGCTGTGTATCAAGCATTGATAAAGCATATTCAAGTCCATCTGTATTCACAGCCTTTGTTGTAAATGAATATGTATCGCTTACAGTCTCAAAGGAATCACTCTTTGCAACTCCGTATGCTTTTATGTTCCAGTAATATGTTGTATCACTTTGAAGCGAAACCGTTTTTGCCAAATCCAGAGAAGTATCATTAACCGTAAGCTCCGCAACAGGATTTGAAAGATTTTCATTCTCTGAAACTGTTATTACATACTTTGAAGCATTTCTTACCTTTTTCCAAATGAAATTTGTTTCGCTTTCAGCATATGAATTATTTTCAGGATATATTGCTTCAGACTTTTCTGCCTGTTTAAACATATCACCGTCTGAGGTTGATACAATACCGATTTTGCTCATATCAATCTCATAAGCCGTTGAGACATCAGACGACAAGTTACTGCTTAGAGAATAGTCCTGATTTGCAGGATTCTTAAAATATGATTCACTGTAGCTATACGAAGGATTTCCCAAGGCTGTGCCGTTCAAATCAGCAGCTGATGTATTTGTTATTTTTGCTCCGTATAACATAAGCTCGTCAACATATGTGCCTGTAAACAGGTTGCTTCCTATATATTTCTTCCCTGTTTTCAATGCACTTGGATTAGCTTTTATGAGTACATCTTCATTTTCTATAACCACCGCTCCGCTCTTTGTATAATACGGATGCCACGGTCTTGAAATATTGCCACCGTCACCAATCTGGATATTTCCTGTAACCTCTGTATTCCACGGTGCAAAATACGGGGTTCTTGTAAGTGCTTCATCTATAAGAGGGTACTTTGCAAAAAACTTGTCGCTGTAGGTTGCTTTCTGTTTTATTGTATTCGCCTCGTTATACATCATACTCTGATAACCGTTTTCAACCGCACCGCCTGATACAGTGTAATCAGTCATTCTTGAATGAACATATGAACCTGTTGAATTATTAATGAACAAATTATCATTAAATTTTGAATTCATACCAACGCCAACAATCATGCCCTGATACATATCTCTTACAACATTGTGGTGATAGTTATTTCCGCTGTAGCCGTCATCGGAATATAATCCGCAGTAGGCATATGCGCTGTTCCCCTTATGACCGTCGTGTATGTAGTTATAAGCAACCTCCATACCGTACTTTACATTACTCTTTCCCATGTAAATTGCTCCACCATCACCTATATAATAGCCCGGATTCACAATTTCGTTATACAATATCTTAGTATCGTTTGCATTACATACTATACCCATAAACGTCATACAGTCCTGAATAAGATTGTTTGATATTACATTACCGTAAGCTGAAGGAGGTGCAGTCGCATCTGTACCTGAATATATAACAGAGTGCCTTCCGTAATATCCGCAATTTGAAATTCTGTTATTTTTCACCTGTATATTACCCTCAGTAAGAGTTGAAATATCTCCACCGTGAATTTCTATAACATTATTTGCACAGCCGTAAAAGCTGTTGTTTGAAATTTCAGAATTTCTGCCCTTCAGATGTATAGCATCGCCACCTTGTATAAAATCCATAGTACAGTTTTTAATTACAACATTCTTTGCACCTGTTATATAGAATGCACTGCCTCCGATTTTTTCAAAGGTCAGTCCGTCAAATGTAACATTACTGCATGAATCCATTCTTATTGCATTATCCAAAAATGCCGTTATTTCAATAACTGAAGCTTCACCGAAATCACTCGTTGGATAATAATATAGAATATCATTACTTCGGTCTACGAAATATTCACCCGGAGCATCAAGCTCTTCAATCAGATTTTCAACATAAAACTCCGCATTTTTCCTGACTATGCCGTTAACGGTAATAATATTACCCGATGCACTCATGCTGAGATTTCTCCAGAAATATGTTGATAAGGTTGAGCCTGAAAGTATTGCATCATCGGCACTGCTCCATTTGGATACATCATAATCACTGAACGCAAACGATGCTGAGCCATTTGCATTTGTGGCTTTTAATAACTCACCGTTTGGGTATCTTGCTGTAGTCTGAAGCTTATTATCCACATACAGATACGGTCTTACGGAATCAGATTTACTGTAATCCAATCCATATTCGGCAAGCTTTAGCATAAGCATCTTTCCTCTTGCGTTCTGTGGTGCTTTTCTTAAAACACTTAAATCCGTAACCGGTTTAAAATCCTTAGCCAAAAGCTTTTTTGCACCTGTAAATACAACTTCCTCATCATTATACGGACGGTAAGTTATATTGTATCCGTTCCCGGCTGAATCTGATGACGAAAATTTTATTGTATTCGTAAGCTCATATCTTCCGCCCTTAAATATAACATTTACATCCTGACCACTATAATTTTGTGCAAGCTTCATTGCACTCTCAATACTGTTTACAGGATTGTCTGCCGTTCCTGAAGCATCTGCAGAGCCTGCCACTGAAACATATATTTCAGCAGCAGACGATGCAAAAGCCTGCGGAGCACAAACACCGCTCATTAAAGACAAGGAAATTATTACTGATAAAATCTTTTTCATTTTTGCCTCTTTTCTTTATACTATTGCACACTTTTAACAGCAGAATGAATATCCTCTGTTAATTCTTCAAGAGTTCTGTCTATGCAGTTCCCTTTACTGTTTCCTATAATATCATTAGCTTTAAGCTTTTGTTCCTCTGTAAGTGCAAGATAATCACTTATATCAATACCTATACACTCTGCGTTTTCCTTTGTAAGAACATTCGATAAATACCCCGACTGACCTGCAAAGCCTACATAGCACGCATTAACCGTACCTGTAAACATTCCCTGCTTGATTCTTAATTTCAGTTCATCAAGAGTTTTGCAGTCTCCGCCTGTCATAAGCTCGTTTGCCGATGCCTTGAATTTATCCGTAAGTGTCTGATAATACTTATATATCGTCACGCCGTTTGTATCTATGCTGTCAATCCCCAAAATATCACTATACATAAAGTCTATTTTGTTTTTAAATATAAGCGATGATAAGCTACTGTTATAGCCCGCAACAATACACGCCTGTTCTATAAGCGACTTATACTGCGAGATATTATCTGCTGATACTTCAATATTACTACCCGAAAGCATCGGATACATAATCTGAGCAATATCAGATTTGCTTACTCTGTTAAACAGCTCAAACGATGACATTTCCATCGCATCAGACGAACCGATAAATAATGTCTGCAAATGCTTATCCGACTGCGGCTTTGCGAAAGCATCAATAATATCGTTAATTATTATACCGTCTGCCGGAATTTGTTCCATATCCTTTATCTGAATATTTCCAAGTCCGTTCTTTCTGATTTTAAAATATCCTTCATCTCTTGTCTGATTTGCAGTCTGGTCAAGCTCCGCATAAATAAGTCTGCCGTCAACCCTGAAGAACTGCAAAACACCGTTCGGAGTATTAACTCCTCCTGCTTCAACATCATACCATTTACCTGCTTCTATAAAGTCATTAGGTATTTCGGTAAGCGTTCTGTTTATTCTCTGCCATTCGATTATATCGTGCTTAAATACAACAAGATAACCGTTACCCTTATCGTTAAGCTTAACGTCAAAGCCCTGATAATGACTTGCCGCAGTTCCTAAGTCATCAAGCTTCATCTTGAAGCAAAGAATTGAATTTTTATTATTTATCTTTGTCATTGCATCCGCACGGACGCCATCAGCACTTGAGAATGTAAGAACTCCGTCATCTACACTTATCTTACCGCCTGTCTGCCATGAAGCATTTTTGTTATAAATACCGTCGATATTTTCAAAATGAAGCTTCATATAAAACGGTGATTTTTTTACAATATTGTAGATTTCCTCCTCAGCCTTATCAAGCTCCGACTGAGTAACTGCATTTTTGTATATTGCTCTTACTTCTTCAAGCTTTGCCTGTGAGAGTTTTATAAATTCGCTGTCAAACTCGTAATCCTTATTCTGCAAATCATCCTGACAAAATTCCTCAAACGAAGTAATTGCAAGCCTCAAGCTGTCCTTTGAAAGCTCATCACGAAGTGCTGTTTTAAACGCATACGGCCCTCCGATTGAATCAATCTCAAACATATTCTGACGTGCAATACCCTTTGCCGTCACCTTCCAATAGTAAACAGTATCGTTTGTAAAATTATCAACTGTTATCTGATTAAAGCTTCCGTTTTCTCTGATTTCCTGATTATATATAACATTTTCAAGCTTTTCATCAGTTGCGATTGTAATTTCATAGAAGCTTGCACCCTTAACAGGATCCCACGAGAATGTTATAGCTGAAGCATTCAAGCCCTTTTGTCCATTTGCCGGATACTTTAAGTGTGAACCCTCTGACGGCTTATCAAGAATATATTCCGCTTCAGGTGTCAGACCTGATTTTGTTACATCAATTTCAAGCAGCTGAGGTATTGCTTTTGCCGCTTCACTCTGAGGATTGATGCTGTAGTTCTGATTTGCCGTATCTGCAAATATTTCATCCGAATAATCGTAATACGGATTTCCTTTAATATTACCGTTAAGACCTTCAACCGATATTGTTTTTCCGTCTATTTCAGCGGTCTTAGCTCCATATTGACTAAGCTCACCAAAATCATTAAATGCCCTGCTTCCGACACCTATGTTCCCATAAAACAAGCTGTCATAGCATACTGCAAAATATTTTTTATCTCTTTCAAGCCAATCAAAAAGCTCAGGATAATTTTTCTTATATACAGCAGAATTATCCTCTATAAGCTGTTTTGTCTGAGTCCATAGCAAGCCTCCGTAATAAATCTGATTACCAAAGCTTTTTCTTGAGCCGATAGTACCTGACCTTGCACAATTTACTGCTACATTATACATATATCTTGTGTTAAAGCCCGGTGCCTGATTACATGGCTGATACATATTAACACACACATTATGGTGCCAGTATGCACCGCAGAAAGCGTCGTCATTATACAGTGCATTATAGTTATTGCTGTCATTAAAATCATGAAGATAATTATGTGCAACCTCCATGTCATAATACGATGCTGAACGTCCAACGTATATAGCACCGTAGTCGCTCATGGATTTTCCTGCATTTATAACCTCGTTATAATTAACCGAGCATTCACTTCCGCCCCATCCGAGAGCCGCACCGCCCGGCAAATCCTGAACGATATTATTATGGCAGTCAACTCCGACACATCCGTGATTTTCAACCTGATAGCCGCCACCCATACCGCCTGATGCACGGTAATACTGAGCAACCTGTGTAAGATGATTATTTTTAACAAGGCTGTTTCCATGCTTTAAGGTCTTTATATTTCCTGCTCTGAAATATAAAAATCTTCCGAACAGATTATATACATCATTTTCTATAATGTTTATGCCATATGCATATGTATTTCCAAAGTTCACCATAGTTTCTGCCTGACCATGTGAAAAGTCACAGCTTTCTATAGTTATGTTCTTTGATGCACCGCCAAAATTCATAGCTCTGTAGCATTTTGAAAAATTAATATCCTTTACCGTCACATTGACCGCATCTGTAAAAGTAAACAATGTGTCTGTAAAATATGTCATTTCAAGCTTTTGATTTTTAATACCGTACGGCGGATAATAATACAGCTTTAAATTCTCTGTATCTACAAACCACTCGCCTGGGCTGTCAAGCTCCTCTAATAAATTCGAAGCATACCAGCCTGTACCTGCGGCAGATGTGCTCATTGATCCACTGCCCACACTTGCGATATTAATTGTTTTTGTTTTTGTATCAACAGACTGAATTATTCCGTCATGCCATTCCCATCCTGCTGTTGAAAAATGACCGTATACATAAGCATTCTTTGCTTCTGTCCAGTTCAAAGGATCAGTTTCGGAGAATACAAAGCTGTTAGTCTGCGGAACACTGAATACCGTTGCTTCACCATCATTTGGCCATCTTGCATTTGTCTGTTCTATATCGTTAAGATAAATATAATAAAATACATTAGGTGTCTGTGCAAGCTCTTTTATTCCGTATTTTGAAAGATTAATGCTTGCAACCTTTCCTCTGCCGTTTTTATGAATCTTTGCAAGTGTTACTGCATCTGTTACAGGAGCAAAATCTGCTGTATCAAGGGCTATTGAGCCTGTAAATTCAGGCTGATTCTCTCTGTCAAAGCCCTCAATAGAAATGCCCTTATAATATTCAGACTTAAAAACATTATCATTAAAGCTTACGCTTTTACGAAGTCTATATGTTCCCGGCTTTACAAATATTCTTACTTTATATTCGCCACCGAATTCCTGCATATATTTTATTGCAATTTCTTTTGCTTTTTCAATATCCGCCACAGGTGCGTCGGGCTTACCTGATGCCGCATTGTTTCCGTCAGGTGCTACATAAACACCCTGTAGCTTCAAAAAATCGGCTTCATCGGTAAAATCATCACAAACAGTCAGTATCCCCGATGAAGTAACCTTGTACTCCTTACCAATCGCTGATAAAACATCTGAACTTACAAATATTTCATCCTTGATTTTTTCAGCCGGAGCTGACATTTTATATTCCTTACCTTTTATATGAATAACATCTGACGCTTCAGATACTGAAAAATCTTCTTTATTATAACCAAAGCATCCAAAAACATATTCAGACGGTATCATATAGTTTTCACCCGACAAATACGGAGTGTTATCAAGTACAGTATCACTGCCTTCAAAAACCGCAACCTTTCCGCCAAGACACATTGCAAGCGTTATATCTTCATCAAGAAGTGTATTATTACTCTTTGCCAGAACAGCATTCTGCAAAAGCATTGCTGTTACAAGTATTAAAGCTATAAACCTGAATTTTTTCAATTCAACTCACCTCCGATCTGCATTACTGTTCATATCTGTAAACTATTATATTTCTTACTGCACCAAGACGTGATGTAATCAGCACTCTGTCACAATTTTCATCAGACATTTCATAGCTTCTCAATGACGATACAGGTATTGTTTCAACACTCACCTGATTATTGCAGCCCATAGTTACAAGAGTTACTGAGCCTACGCTATATGTGTTTGTTGCATACACTCCATCGCCCTCATACGAAACATCACCCGGATTTTCCGCCATGTTTCTTGTTGTGGTTATAACATATCCGTTACCTGTACGTAAAATACTACCAAGCATTACACGTGCATAGTTATTATAATACGACCATGCGTATGAATCCGTGGCAAACGAATTACCGTTATCAGCACTGAACGGGTTCGAATATCTTGCAACATCTCTATAGTATCCGTCAATACATCCGGCAAGATTACCCTTTTGCGACCATCCGTTATAAATGCTTCCGTTTATGATAAGTCCTGCACTGTAGTCAGCATCAGCATCATACAGAAGCTGCACTGCACTGATTTCTCCGCTACCGCTTAATGCGTATTTAATTATATCGCCTTCTTCAAGCTCAAAATAATGTCTTTGACCGTCTGCACTTGTATAGAATGAATCTCCCTGCATATTGGTTATTGCACCCTCATCAAGGGCATCTTCTTCAACTGCATATGGCTTTGAATCAAGATCTATAAAGGTTACAGCCTCGTCATCATCATTTAATCCCTGATACATCTTTGTTACAACACCAAGAGTATGATTTCTTGCAGATATTGTCTGTGATGAATCGGTATTTTCCACCATGTATTCTGCAACAGGCGAATTTCTCACTGTTGAATAGAACTTTGTTTCATCCTTTTCAAACTGGTCATTTTCAGTATAAATTGACCTTGTGGTAAGATTATAGCCTTTGTTTTCTCCAAAGCTGCTGTCACGGAAATTACACTGCAAAATCTGTGTATTATCGTTTATGATTATATTTCCGCCTATAAGCCCTTTACCGTTATAGAAATTAAGATTTCTTGTTTCGTTTGCAAGCTTGATTTCTACAAGCCTTGAGGAATCGTCATTTGAGTTTTCATAGCTTCCCGCAAGCTCAATTTCAGTAAAGTTTCCATCCTCATCAGCTTTATATCTGAATATAGCACCTGTTCTCTCTCTTACATCATCTACCATACTGTATGTATAGCTGTTCAATGTTTCATAAAGCTCATCAAGCGTCTTTGTGATTGAATACGACGAAATCTTATCGTCTGTATGAATTACCTTTACAGTATCTGCACAAAAGCCCGTCATAAGCTGTCTTGCATTCATATCATAATACTTAATACGTACATTTCCGTCATAGCCTTCATCGCCTATCAGTCTTGCCTCACTCATAAATGCAACACTGTAATCCGATGACTGCTTAACAAATTTAACTACACGACCTAAAATATCAAGATAAAATTGATATGTAACACCCACAGGTAAAGCAGATGAATTAATATCTGTATAATCCTTTGAAAGAATTACGGTTTTTCCGTCATCACTTTCAAGAACAGTTTCGCCGTTTGCGTTTGTACTGATAACCGAGGCTCTGAAATCAGAAACAATTTCATCGGAAATATATATTTCCACAATCCCCTCACCCTTGGCAACGCTTGCCACTGAGCCGTTTGTTACAGCATCAAGCGAAATAAGCTCACCCTGAGGATTATAAATTCTTACGATTTTTTCATCCTCATCAACATCAAGCTCTTTACCCATAACCGATGATGAAGAATACATAAGCTTAGAATCAGTATCAACATAGTCAATATTAAAGTTTTTATAGCTATCAACCATAATCAAATCAGCTTCATTTTGATTATCTGATACAACTACAGTTATTTTTCCGTAATTAAAATCAAATACTGAATTGTCAAATTCTGAAACAGCACTCTTGTTATTTATAAAATACGGTGCCTTTACAACCGAAACATTTCTGCTCCTTGTACCCTCTGAATAGTAAATTCTGTTATCCTTATATCCCTTAAAATCGTTTATATCAATTTCATAAACAGTATCCTTGCCACTGAGTCTTGCATAGACAATCACATTATCTCCGTCATCGTCCGAATAATAATATTCAATATCACGTCCGATAAAATCACGCAATGCCTCATTGTTGTTACCAAGCTGATATTCTTCTTCGTTAATAACAACTCTGTCAATCACAAAATCTCTTGATGATACAAGGCTTGTAAAGCCGTTATCGGTCATTCTTCCCCGATTCGAATACAGGTCTAAGAATTTTGTTAGGAATGTTTCATCCTCTACCGTTTTCTGTACCCATATACCGTCCTCCATAACCTTTTGCATCAGCTCAACATTAAACGCATTATATATCATCTGTGCAACATCTTCTCTCTTTGCGTATGATGATATATCACCTTTAATATATTTTGATAATCCAAGTTCAATACCTACCGCATTATATCCCGACGGGTAACCGCCTCGCATCTGTGCCATCGGGCTGTAACCAAGTATTGTTACCAAAACCTTCAGTGCCTGCTCGATTGTCAGATTATCGTCAGCACCAAAGCTTCCGTTACCGTCGCCTACCATAATGCCAAAATCGCTGACAAGCTTTATTGAATTATATGCCCATGAGGTTGTAGGGACATCCGAGAATATACCCGCCTCCTCATTTTGCATTTCTTCAATCGGTATAAGCTCCGTACCGCTGTATATATCTTTAAAATACGTCTCTTTCCATTCTGATGTGTTATCGGCTTCTCCCGTACCGTATGTATAAACACCTGCAACCACCTTGGCAAATTCGGCTCTTGTTATATTATTTTCAGGAAGAAATGTTCCGTCTGTATATCCTTCCATAATACCAAGCCCTGTTATAACCTCAATAGCCTCGGAAGCCTCAACATCAGAAAATCCGACAGCACTGCATGGAATAAATGTACTTAAAAGACTTAGTGTAAGTATAAATAAAATAATCCTTTTCATAAAAACTCTCCGTTCTATTTATTCATATAATTATATATGATTGCCGCCGCCTGTACTCTTGAAGCCTTTTCCGTCGGTCTGAATACGTTTCCGTCAAAACCGTTTACAATTCCGTTTTTACTGAAATATCCTACAGCTTCTTTTGCGTAATCTGAAATTTCATCACTGTCATTAAATTCAGGTATTATATCCGATTCAGTGTTATCGCTTCTGTAAAGAATAACGCATATATCCTGCCTTGATACAGGCATATCAGCACCGAATTCCGTATCTGAAATGCCATTTACAAGTCCCGATTTATATGCCGCACACACATACGAAGCATACCAGTCATCTGAATTTACATCTTCAAATATATCCTCATATTCAACAGCTTCTATTCCCTTTACAAGACACACAAGCTTTATAAACTCAGCTCTTGTTATTGTTTTGTCTGTACCAAAGCTTCCATCTCCGTATCCGTTTATAATTCCTTTTTCATTTAACGCTATTACCTGATTATATCCCCAATGCATTACAGATAAATCCGAAAACTTACTTTTATTTATCTCTGTATTATTGGTATTATCCGAATTATTAACTGATGTATCCTTCCAGCTTGCATTTCCCGGAGCAACTCCGACACCTGTCGAGCCACCACCGCCGTTACCTCCTGTTACAGGTTTATCTGAGCCAAGCTTTGATATATAATCCGTAACGTCCTTTAATGATGTTATTGTCATGTTTGCAATATGTGCAGAAGCATCCGATTTATCTTTAAGATTCAGATATTTTGTGATCACAATATCAACAGCATCTGCATTTTCCTTTGTAAGCACATTTTTAACGTACCCTACTCCGCTTGTTGACGGATAAATAAGAGCATTTAGCATTATTGCTTTTTTAAGCTCATCGCAAAGAGCCTTGCAATCATCAAGCTTCTTTAACGAAACAGCGTCTATAATCTCTGCCTTTCCTTTTTCTGAAACACCCTTTATAAACAGCTTATACAGAGTCACTCCGTCACTGTCTATTGATGAATAACCCATTAAATCATCATATAAAAGCGAAGTCCCATCAGCATACATATCCTTTGCACCGGCTTCTATACAAGCAAGAACTGACTGCTTCTTTATAAGAGTCTGAACTGTAGCAGCTTTTTCGCCTATAACAGCTGAGCTGTCACTATTTTCAACTGCTTTAATTTCATTCTGAGTTTTTAATATACGCTCTGCAAGCTTCTCCGTAAGACTTTCGTCCTTCATGATATATTCAAACGGCTTAAAGCTCATTGAAAGTGCTTCTTTAGCATCTGTTAAAATACCCTCAACTTCACCTTTTGTTGTTGCATTTTTCAGACCATTTACAAATGTTTTTCTTAACGTATCGTCAGAAAAGCTTATATTGTCATTTAAATCATATTTTGTAAAATCATCACCACCAAGCTTTATTTCAAGCTTACCTGCCGGAACATTTTCGCTGTTAATTGGAATTTCAAAGCAAAAATATCCGTCTTTGTTTGTTTTTATTGCTCCGCAGTAAATTACTTCACCTGCTGCCGACACTATAACAGACACAGCTGTATTCTTATTTAACGATGGAGTGAATCCGTTTATTTTTAATGTGTTTGTCTGTAAATCGAATGACGGCTCTGAATACTTTGCATCGTCCACAGTAGCTTCTTCACATACAGGTATTGACGTTATTTCACATAACGGTGCAAGCGAAATTTTATCAAGCACAGCCGCACTCACTTTGGCACTTTCAGGATATTCCGAATGTAACATCTGCACGCTGTCATCACTCATTCCATTCAGTGTTTTCTCAACTGCATTAACCAAATATACATTTCCCTTGTCCCATGCCTGAACATACACAATATAATCCTGTGCCGTTCTTGAGCTGTTTGCAAGTTTTACGCTACCATTTTCATATTCTGCCGTAATATATGCATCAATTACAGCTTCACTTTCAAACGGATATATCATTGTTACGTTCGGATATTTAGCAATTTTAACAGCATCACTTACTTTAATATTAAGCGACTGTACTTTTTCTTTTCCTATTGGAATATCAACAGTCATTACCTTTGATGCTTCGTCAAAGCTTATTATATAATCATCTTCAGTTTTTCCATCTACCGTTATAATCAAAGCTTCTTTTGCGGAGTCCTCATCTACAGGAACACTAAAATATATCTCTGCCGTTGCACTGTCTTTATTTTTTCTGTAAACAGTTCCCGAAGCAGTCAACACCATGTTATTCAGCTCTGCAATAATATCGCTTTTAATTACAGATGAATACAAGCCTCTTCTCCTAAATTCATCATACGCCATAACCAAAGCTGCCACTTTATTTTTATCCGATGCATCAACACCGTCATCTGTCACAACCTCATTATACAGTTGTTCTGCATATGACAGAACTGTATCATTTTTCTCAGGCATAACCGATATACCATAAATTGCAGTATTTTTAGTTGTGGCTTTAATTGAAATTGAAGCTACACCCTTTTGCGAATCAGGCTTAATCGCAAGCACTCCAAGACCTATGGTTACTTTTTCGCTTACTTTATATATTAAATTATCACTTGATTTTCCGTATTCCGAATAATCGCCTGCTGTTATATAGCTTACAAGATTTTCGTATTCCTTTTTTGAAACCTTTCCTGCAAGCTGTGACGTCTTGTTCATCTTAAATGTAACAATTTCTTCTGTTCCGTCATTATAAAGAATATCAGCAGAAACATTTGATTCTTCACCTGACATCAGAATATAAATCTTATCTGTATAGACATTATTCATATCAACGGTATATTTTTCATTTGCCTTTAGCAATACAGTGTCACATACAGAACCTGAGAATACATTCTGAGGCATAATAAACGGAATGTTATATTCAGTTGCCGTAAACTTATACGATGAATCTGCATTTTGGGTATATTCATATTCCTTAACAAAAAGCGTACTGCTTTGAGAATCATATGATTCAATATTGTTATGATAGCCTGCTTTTAAGAACTTTGCACCCGATATATTATCACTGCACTCATACCATGTATCAGGATTTACACTCTCCCCTGCATTACCGATAGTATCTGCATTATATGACTTTGAAATATCAACAGCATATCCCGTTTCACTTGTCTGATATTTTTCATAATCGTTATACAAGTGTCTTATATATTCACTGTTATATTCTTTAAATTCAATTCCGTTTTCTTTTGCTTGCTCAAAGGCTTCAAGCATAGACTTCAAAGCATCTGAATCAGATGATGTAATCTCTGAAATATCTTTTGTGATATATGTATCATAATACTGTTCAATTTTATCTTTAAGTTCATCCTTTAATACTGCTTTTGAATAAGCATTATAAAGCTTTTCGATTTTATCTTTATTTGATAAATCAATTTCAGCATCAATCTCTATGCCATAATGCTCTGCAATTTCATACAGTCTTTCGATATCAAGCTCTGTGTATCCATCATACATACCGATAAGCTTTTCAAGCTCTTTATAATCATCGTCCGTTAGCAAGGTTTCAGACAAATCATCAAAATCCGAGCTTACATCAAGATATTTTTCTTCAAGCTCTAAAATACCGTTTCGACATTCTATAGCTGTATTATACAGTGTTGCACCTTCAATAAGCAAGGAAATTTTTTCGATATTTTCTTCAGTAGCTTCTTCCATTTT
>JAZSPM010000043.1:0-12286 GCA_045537455.1 Candidatus Ornithomonoglobus sp.
AGCAAAAAAACACTAAATATAAAAGCGGTAGACGACATTCTCGGACACACCACTACCGAGATAACCGAAAGGAACTATGTAAAGAAGGATACCTCAAGGCTGACCGGAATCACAGACGGATTCGAGATATAAAGAAGGATCCGAAATACAAAAATACACCCTGAGAATTGAAACTCAGGGTGTATCAAATTTTGATATACTGTAAACAAAGAAAAACGGAATTATATTTTTGAGAAAATATTCTGCGAGAATTAAAGAATATTCTGGTAGAATTGTTATCTAAAGGCGAAATTGATAGAATTGACGAAATCAAGTGATGCTAAAATGATGATGTAGCAGACGGAACGCTTGCAAACGGATGCAACTGTATGCGAAATTGATGCTCATTTCGGGCATAAATATTTGACTCACAAGACCACGCACCGTCATCAAAAATATAATTAAAAATTACTAAAATTCGAAATTGATGCTCAAAAAAGTGAAGATTGCCGCTCTCGAATTTTGACAATAAAAAATGGCTCAAACTCAGTGTTTGAGCCAAATATATTGGCAGGGGCAGTAGGATTTGAACCCACGACTTACAGTTTTGGAGACTGTCGCTCTACCAGCTGAACTATACCCCTGTATCAAAACAGTACTCATATATTTTACTCTAAAAATCAAAATTTGTCAAGTGTTTTTTTAAAATTTATAAAATTTTTTTTATAAGCATAAAATATCTGTTTAAAAAAATCAATATTTTTCCTAAATATATACAGCTTCAACAGAGAAATTGAATTTTTTATAAATTTTTTTAAAAAAACTGAAAAAAATTTAAAAAACATCTTGTAAATTTAGAAATTTATGTTATAATAGATGAGTATAGATGTATAGATTTCGATAAAGGAGGGTTTGTAATGCAGAATATATTTCTTGTTATACACATTATTGTAACGCTTTTGCTTATATTTATTGTTCTTGTGCAGGAGGGTAAAGACCCCGGTATGAGAGGTATACAGGGTGCATCAGCCGATGCGGGCGATTCATTCTTTAAGAGCAATGGCGGAACAACAAAAGAAGCTATGTTTGCCAAGCTTACAACTACGCTTGCTATATTGTTCCTTGTAACAACAATGGCATTGGTAGTATTATCCGCATAAATTTTAAGATATTTTTAAAGTTTTTTTAAAAACATCTTGACAATTATAGGCAAGATAGGGTATAATAGATATATTGTGTGAGTAATATGTACAAGCTCATACATCAGTTTTTGAATTGACTTGCCGGAGGGAGGGATAAAAGTGTCTGAAGTAAGAGTAAAAGATAATGAATCCTTAGATAGCGCATTACGTAGATTTAAGCGTCAATGTGCCAAGTCGGGCGTTATGTCAGAAATCAGAAAGCGTGAACATTATGAGAAACCGAGTGTAAAGCGCAAGAAGAAGTCTGAGGCAGCAAGAAAGAGAAAGTATTAATTTCTTGCATATAACAGCATGATAATAATCATGTATTCGGCATTTAATATTGATAAACAGGAGAGAGCTTCGGCTCTCTCTTAAACGCTGGTATAGCTCAGTTGGTAGAGCAGCTCATTCGTAATGAGCAGGTCGCGGGTTCGAGTCCCATTACCAGCTCCAAAAAAGCCGTTCAGATCTCTCTGAACGGCTTTTTGTTGCCCAAATCTTGTTGCCATTTTGGGCAACAAGATTAATTTATAATATCCCAATCTATAATTTTCATACATTCTTTTATTTTTAGTGTATAGTCTTTGCCATATGATGCGTCTTCCACAGAATCATACATAAGCACCGTTCCGTCGGAAAGCTCTAAAAACTTCTCAACATAAAGGCAAGCATAGCAATAATGCGGAAACAACTTGTGTGTGCTTCCAACAGCGTCAAACCAACTTTAAATATTTCTCTCAATTTATGTTTAATTTCGTTTTGCGAAATACCTTCTTGAACTTTATCCTTTAATACATCAAGTCCTATTCCAACTATATAATCTTTAATCATTCCATCACCTTCTTAAAAATCATTACGTATCTTTTCTCAAAATATCAAGATAATCTTCATATGCAAATACACGATTACGGTTTGCGTTATTTGTCTGAACAAGAATTCCGAATTCTTCAAGTCGTTTTACACTTGCAGAAACAGTACTGAAGGCAAGTGATAATTCTTCAGATGTTTTCTTGATGTCTACAATAGGATTTTTTTCAAGATAATCAAAAATATCCCTTGCGGTTTTTGAAGCTCTACCCATTTGTTCTATAATTGCTATATTCTTATCGTGTAATTCGGACAGTTTGTTAATCGTTTCAACGGCGTCTTCTGACGACTCTTTTATCGCACGGAGGAAAAACTTTATCCATTGTTCGTAATTATCTTTGTTTCTCACTTCGCTCATACGATCATAATATTCAATTCGATTGTTTTTAAGGTAATAGGATATATATAGCGCTGGGGTGTTTAATCTTTTTTTCTCCATCAAAAACAGAGTAATTAACAATCTTCCCACACGACCATTACCGTCCAAAAATGGATGTATTGTTTCAAACTGATAGTGAATTAAAGCTGCCTGAATCAATAAATCCAATTCATCATCTGAGTTTATATATTTTTCTAAATCAGACATTGCTTGTTTCATATCTTCAGAATTAGGCGGAATATATCGTGCATTTCTTAATGTACTACCTGCAGCACCGATCCAGTTTTGAGAACACCTAAATTCTCCCGGATTCTTTTCCTGACCTCGTACATCCTGCATTAAAACCTCGTGAGTTTCTTTTATAAGTCGGTTGCATAATGGAAGTGAGTTTAATCTTTCAAGAGCAAACTCGGTTGCTTTTATATAATTGATTACATCAGCTACATTTTGATTTGCATTTTTCTCAATCAAAGGATCTAAAACATCTTCTAAAGTTGCCTGTGTTCCCTCAATCTGTGATGACAACAATGCCTCTTTGCGCACATACATAGACACAAACAAATTCATATTTGGAATATAACTTGATAATGTGTCTAATGTTGCTAACGCCTTTGTTGCATCTGTGAGCAGAGAAACCATTTCTGAATCCATATTTATTTCTACCGGCAATGGTGAAGGACGAAAGGACTTGTATCCAGCTTCACCGCTTAGATTTGTAATGTATTCTCCAGCTTTTTGCATATTAACACCTTCTCAACTCAAAATTTCAATTCTATTTTAACACATTTATTTCGACTTGTCAATGTAATTCGAAATAAATCAAGATGTTTTTTTGAAATTGTTTCTCAATTCAAAATACGCTAGTAATAATATTTTGCTTATTATGAATAAAAAATCCTAATTTTTTTGTTTTTTTAAATTAACGTTTTTGTTGAAATCTCAACACACAGTCAAGCACGCCTTTCGTTTGCTTGATAAAACAACAAAAAAACTTTTGTTGTGGTTATTGACGTACTCAAAAAACCAGCGTATAATGATTAATATAGTAACGATTGCTTATGCAATCCGGCACAAATCTTAGCCTTGATTTTTGAAAAGGCAAAGGAATATTGTAATAAAATACTTTATCCAATGCTGACCGTTCTGGAATGTACCGGAATGCGCCCGGGAGAAATGCGAGCTCTCGAATGGAAAAATATCAGTCTCGAAAGCAAAACAGCATTCATAAAGCAAGCTGCTATAACAAGATATGAGACTATTACAAACTTAAAGAAAAAGCCAAAATCTTATGAGGTGATTGGTCCTACCAAAAGCGAATCAGGTGTCAGAATGGTAAAACTTTTAAACGTGGCAGTTCAAGCCTTGGTCATTGACTTTTACTATTATTTTTGATATAATTTTCAGCAGAGAAAAAGCTCGATGGCAAGTAACGTAATTTTTGCCAAAAAGCAGTAAGTTTGGAGCAAAAAGATGGGCAACGAATGGCAACGTGGCAACGAATATACTGTCTACTATATTATATAACGCCTGAACAAGCATTGAAATCATCATCGGCAATGCCATTGATATAAGAAGCTTGTTTACGGGCATTATTCCCATTTTATTTTCCTGCATAAAAATTTCCTCCTAAAATTAACCGTACTTTTCTATTATAGTACAAAATTTGACGTTTTGCAAGGAATGGGAATAAATTTTACATTGAGTTCATATTTTGTTGAAGCTGAACAAAAAAACTGACTCTTAAAATTAAGAGTCAGTTTTTATATTTTAAATTAGTCGTCTATCATTACAGCACCCTGAATTGCTGAAGAAACAAGCTTTGAATATCTCTTTAAATAGCCTGTCTTAATCTTTGGCTCATTAGGAGTCCAGTTTTCCTTACGCTTTGCCATTTCCTCATCTGAAATCTTAACATTCAGAACGCAGTTGTCAATATCTATCTGAATTATATCGCCGTCCTTAACAAATGCAATCGGACCGCCTTCTCTTGCTTCCGGTGAAACGTGACCAATAGCCGCACCTCTTGTAGCACCTGAGAAACGTCCGTCTGTGATAAGAGCAACGTCCTTGTCAAGTCCCATACCGCAGATTGCTGATGTAGGTGAAAGCATTTCTCTCATACCCGGTCCACCCTTAGGGCCTTCATAACGGATAACAACAACGTCACCCTTGACAATCTTACCGGCATAAATCGCAGCGATTGCTTCTTCTTCGCTCTCGAATACCTTTGCAGGACCTTCGTGCTTCAGCATTTCAGGAGCAACGGCACTTCTCTTTACAACTGAGCCGTCAAGTGCAAGGTTACCCTTCAGCACTGCAATACCGCCTGTCTCTGAATATGGGTTGTCAATCGGACGGATAACAGTATAATCCTTTACAGGACAGCTTGCGATGTTCTCACCAAGAGTCTTACCTGTTACTGTGATTGTATCAAGCTTTAACAGATTCTTCTTTGAAAGCTCATTCATAACAGCCTGAACACCGCCTGCCATATACAAGTCCTGAACATGATGGTCGCCTGCAGGAGCAAGATGACACAGGTTCGGTGTTTCCTTTGAAATATCGTTTGCATAATCAAGTGTAATCGGTGCTTTTGCTTCGTAAGCGATAGCAGGAAGGTGAAGCATCGAGTTTGTTGAACAGCCAAGAGCCATGTCAACTCTTAATGCGTTGTATATTGAATCAGGTGTGATGATGTCACGAGGTCTTATATTCTTTTCAAGAAGTTCCATAATCTTCATACCTGTATGCTTTGCAAGTCTTATTCTTTCTGAATATACTGCAGGAACTGTTCCGTTGCCCGGAAGTGCCATACCAAGTACCTCTGACAGACAATTCATTGAGTTTGCTGTAAACATTCCCGAGCATGAACCGCATGAAGGACAAGCCGCTTCTTCAAGCTCAAGCAAGCCCTGTTCGTCGATTGTTCCTGCCTTAAAAGCACCTACTGCCTCAAATGCTGTGTTCAAGTCACGGAACTTGCCGTCAAAGTTCATTGAAAGCATCGGACCGCCCGAAACAAGAATTGCAGGGATATTAAGTCTTGATGCCGCAATAAGCATACCCGGTACAATTTTATCGCAATTAGGGATAAGAACAAGTGCGTCAAAGCCATGAGCAAGAGTCATTGACTCGATTGAGTCTGCAATAAGCTCACGTGTGGCAAGTGAATATTTCATACCTACGTGTCCCATTGCAATACCGTCACATACGCCGATTGCAGGGAACTCGATTGGTGTTCCGCCTGCAAGTCTTACGCCTGCCTTAACTGCCTCTGCTATTTTATCAAGATGAACATGACCGGGGATAACCTCGTTCTTTGCAGAAACAACTCCTATCAACGGTCTTTGAATTTCTTCATCAGTAAATCCCGACGCCTTAAAAAGCGAACGGTGCGGAGTTTTTTCTACTCCTTTTTTTACAATATCACTGTACATTGTAAATCATTCCTTTCTTGTATTATTATTTTACATAAACAGCCTCATTAAAATATTATTGTTAAATAAATATTTTACTGCTGTGGATTCATTTATATATCCGTATACCGACGGATTTGCAAAGAGTGAAATCAGTGCAAGCACAAGATATACACCCACTGTTACGCTTATCAGCGAGAAAACTCCGCCGAGAAGCCTGTTCGCTCCGCCTATTACCGGCAATTTTGAAGCTCCGTCAAGAACTCTGAACAGTATTGACAGCACTAAGCGTATTATAATAAAAAGTCCTGCTGCTGCAATTATTTTTATTATTACATCAGTTATATTCTGTGCCGCCACTGCTGCCGCATTTTCAAGGCTTTCATTCATGGACGAAACAGCTTCGTTTATCTGCGTATCCGCACCTGCCACCATCCATTCCGGTAATGATGTAAGCTCCGCAAGGTTCACGCCCTCACTTTGCGGAACCCAACCTGAGAGTGCCTCGTTGATTGAGCCGTAAATATTTTCAGCAAGTGCCGTTCCGTGCAGAAAGCTTATTACAGGAGTCAATGCCGCATACACAGCTATAATTGTGACAATCCATGCCGCAATACGCCACACTGATTTTATAAGTCCCTGTTTGCATCCTGTTATAAATGCAATTATCAGCACTGCCAATAAAATTATATCTAAAATCACAGATACTGCATCTGTGCCTTTAAGGCATCAGCCTTATCCGCACCCTTTAGAATTTTACAGATTTCAAATCCGAACTCAGCCGCCGCTCCTGCGCCCTTGGCGGTGATAAACTGTCCGTCTGCTTCAACCTGTCCGCCGGTTACGTCTGCACCGTAAAGATACTGCTCAAAGCCGGGGAAGCACGTTGCTTTTTTGCCGCTTAAAAGCATTTTCTTTCCTATTATAGACGGTGCCGCACAGATTGCCGCAATATATTTTCCATTCTCATGTGCATAATTTATCATTGCATGAGCTTCGTTTGATGCGTCAAGCAGTTCATGTCCTGCTCCGCCCGGAAGCATCAGCACCTCCATATCGTCAACGCTGTTAAGCTCAGATATAAGAGCATCTGCAGTAACCGGAATGTTATGCGCGCCTGTGACCGTTTTATCCTTTATTGATACCGTCGTTACCTCAACACCGGCACGGCGAAGAATATCAATAGGTGTTATTGCCTCGACTTCTTCAAAGCCGTCGGCAAGCAATACATATACCATGATTTTTCACCTCTCTTGATTATATTTCAATTATGTTGTGGACAGTCGGTCTGTCCATGAGTTTTTTGCATATTATACAGACAGTCAAAGATGCCTGTCCCTACCTATATTATATATCATTTATTTTAACGTGTCAAGATTTATTATACATTACCCGACGGAAATGCCGTTGCATAATCATTCAGGTATGAATTTTCTCCGATAAGCTTTAATGTAAACCTTCCGTTTTCATATTCAGCAATGGTTATTGATGAATTAGGTACCCATGGCACATTTTTCATTTCGTCAAGTGTACCATGCTGACATATAGTCTGAAATGCACGTATCGGCGTTGCGTGAGTTGCAATAAGAACAGTTTTGCCGACATTTTCTTCGGCTATTTCAGTAAGCTTCTTCATTACTCTGTCCGCAAGCTGTTTTACGGATTCACCGCCTGTACAAACTGCGTTGCCAATGTCATTTAGCCATAAACCGTAAGCATCGGGATACGTTTCATTAATATCTGTGTATGTTTTATCCTGCCATTCACCGCCGTTTATCTCTCTTAACTGCTCTGACGGAATAATTTCAAGGCTAAACCTTTTCGATGCAGGAACGGCTGTGGTATACGCACGCTTTAAGTCACTTGCATATATTTTATCTATTTTATAGTTGTTTGCTATGTAATCGCTTGCCAGCTCCGCCTGATGAAACCCTTTTTCGGTCAGATTCGGATTTAGATTTCCTGTGAAAATTCTTTTATAATTGGTTTCGCTTTCTCCGTGGCGGATTAAAACAATGTTAGTCATTTTCGTTCTCTTCCTTATTATATATTTCCGTTTATTATATCATATTCCGAAATATATTGTCAATCTGATTTTGGCACAGCTATTACATAGTTGTGTAATATTAGTGTAATATTGAAATTTTTATGTAACATTGCAAAATTTTTATTTTTGTTAAATGTATACAATTTCTCTTTTTGGAAATTATATCTTGTGTATATCAAGCATAAAAAACAGCATGGTTTTTTGTTACAAAACAGTTGCTAATGTTACATCAAGATTACAAAAATATTGCTAAATTTGAAAAAAGGTGTTGACAAATGAGAAATTATGGTGTATAATGGCATTTGTAATGATTTTGTAACAAACAAGAAATTTAATCGTAAATTTCAAAAGCGTCCCTGACAAAGGGATATTTTTAGGAGGTTTTATTAGTTATGAGGAACTTTA
This sequence comes from Candidatus Ornithomonoglobus sp., assembly GCA_045537455.1. Taxonomy (GTDB): domain Bacteria; phylum Bacillota; class Clostridia; order UBA1381; family UBA1381; genus Ornithomonoglobus_A. Next base: position 8,278 of record JAZSPM010000043.1, read on the forward strand.
AACATTCGCTATTAGCTTTTATAGCGGTTGCAATGATAAGTTCATTAGCGACAGTTCAGGGAAGAGAGCTGTCAGAAGCGAAAGCAGAAAGAGATCGTAAGCTGGCTACAGCAGCACAGGTGCAGAGCTTAACAATTACACAGAAGGACGTAAGTGACGGCGGCGTTAAGGCGGCGGCTCTTACAAACGATACCGTGGCAGAGGCACAGGCTGTAGAGGAAATAGAAAATTCACTTGACCGTTCAAATTATCAGCTTGGTTATGTAGAAACAACACAGGGAAGCGTTGTTCTTTATTCAGGACCTTCCGAGGATGCGGAGGTTATAGGAGAGCTTTCAGCCTGTGATCAGGTTGAGGTTCTTGAAAGCACAGAAGGATATTATAAGGTGACTGCCGAAAACGGAGAGGGTTATATAGTATCGGAATGTGTTACAGAGAAAAAGGACGAGGCTGAATATGCTGCAATGCAGTATGACCACTATAAGAAGGCAAAGGTTCTTTCATTTGCAAACGGAGTAAATGTAAGAGCGGAGGCTTCAAAGGAATCAAATGCCATCACACAGCTTGATGACGAAACAGATATTGTAGTTCTTGGCGGTGAAGGCGACTATATAAAAATCGCATACGGAAATGCATACGACACAGGATATATAATCAATACAGCTGTTGACTTTACAGGCGAATGGGTTGAAAAGACTCACGTTGCAGAGGTTCAGCAGAAGGCTGCAGAGGAAAGAGAAGCAGCAAGACAAGCAGAAGAGCAGGCAAGAAGACGTGCCGCAATTCTTGGTCTTCCTGAAACATCTGTATCACCTAAGCCGGTTTCATCAACAGGCGGACAGGCTATAGTTGACACAGCAATGCAGTATCTTGGAGTTCCTTACGTATGGGGCGGTACATCACCTTACGGCTTTGACTGTTCAGGTCTTGTACAGTACGTATGCCGTGCAAACGGAATAAGAGTAAACCGTGTTGCAGCTGACCAAAGAAACAACGGTTATTACGTAAGCCGTGACAGTCTGCTTCCTGGTGATTTGGTATTCTTTGCAAACAGCGGAGGTATTCACCACGTAGGTATTTATGTCGGAAACGGCAACATGATTCATGCTCCTCAGACGGGTGACGTCGTTAAGGTTTCATCAATCGAGACACCGTACAGAATAAATCAGTACGCAGGAGCAGTGCGAGTTTGGTAATTCTTTACCTGCTTATATATACACACAAAACACTAACCAATGTATTTTGCATTGGTTTTTGTTTTTATTTATTGCAAAATAAAGAAGCTTATTTAATATAAACTACTTGAAAAATTTAATATTTTATGATATTATATTATATTATGATATTATATTATATTATATATAGATGTATATTTAGGAGCAAAAAAATGGATTTAGATTTTCAGGATAAAATTATATGTGGTGACTGTCTTGATGTTTTAAAGACTTATCCGGATAATTGTATAGATTTAATTGTAACTTCACCTCCATATGCTGATAACAGAAGAAATACTTATGGAGGAGTGTCAACAAAAGAATATGTACAGTGGTTTCTTCCAAGAGCAGAAGAATTTTTGAGAGTCTTAAAACCAACAGGAACATTTATTCTCAATATAAAAGAAAAAGTAGAGAATTGTGAACGAAGTACGTATGTTCTTGAGTTGATATTAGAATTAAAAAAACAAGGTTGGTTATGGACAGAGGAGTTTATATGGCATAAGAAAAATTCATTTCCGGGAAAATGGCCCAATAGATTTAGAGATGCTTGGGAAAGATGTCTTCAATTCAATAAAAGTAAGAATTTTGCAATGTATCAGGATGCTGTCAAAGTTCCTATTGGTGACTGGGCTAATTCAAGGTTAAAAAATTTAAGTGAAACAGATAAAGTTCGAGATGATGCAAAAAATAACAGCGGTTTTGGAAAAAAAGTAGCAAATTGGGTGGGAAAGGATACTGTATATCCAACAAATGTTTTACATTTGGCTACTGAATGTTCAAACAAAAGTCACAGTGCAGCATTTCCTGAGGACTTGCCTGAATGGTTTATAAAACTGTTTACACAAGAAAATGATATTGTGTTAGACCCGTTTGTTGGTTCGGGAACAACTGCGGTTGTTGCAAAAAACCTAAATCGTCATTATTTGGGAATAGATATAGTTTATGAATACTGTATGTTAACAGAAAAGCAATTATGGGAGAAAAAAATAATGAATAATGAAGTATTAGTAGATTTTATAAATGAGCATATATCGGAATTTCATGAAAACAGATTAAAGGCATTATCTAAATTAAAGCTTAAAGATGTTTTAAAACGAAAAAATCCTTACTTATTTAAGGCAAAAAATATACAAACAACAGGAGAATTAGTTAAAACTATTGTTGATGCATACCTTTCCTCGCAGGAAGAAACAATTTTTGGTGAGTTTTTAGAAAAATTAGCTATATTTGTATGTAATGCAACTATGGGTGGATATAAATCAGGTATAGAAGGTATTGATTTGGAAATAGATAAAAACAATACAAGATATATAATAACAATAAAATCTGGCCCGAATTGGGCAAATAGCAGTCAAATCAAAAAAATGAAGGATAATTTTAAAACTGCAAAACGAATTCTTCGAACTCAAAATTCGGGAATGAACGTAGTTCCTATAAATGGCTGCTGTTATGGAATAGACAATAAGCCCGATAAGGGAGATTATTTTAAATATTGCGGTCAAAAATTTTGGACATTCATTACCGAAGATGAAAATTTTTACATTGATATTATTGAGCCGTTAGGATACAAAGCAAAACAACGCAATGACGATTTTTATAAAGAATATGCAAAAGTTTTGAATAAGTTTACAGATGATTTTTCGGCAGAATACTGTAAAGCTGATCATTCTATTGATTGGGAAAAAATTGTTAAATTTAACAGTCAGATGAAAAAAGAGAATTAATAGAGAAATACGAATCATGAAAGAAACAAAAATCTACACAAACACAATATTTATAACGTTAGCGGCATTGCTGTGCTGTGCATTATGGGGCAGTGCAACGCCGTTCATTAAAATCGGATACGAATTGATTCTTCCGCAGAAAACAGTTCCGTCAACAATTTTTTTTGCAGGAATACGTTTTACTCTTGCAGGAATATTGACTGTTCTTATCTACAGCATCGGAAGAAAGAAATTCCTTATCCCTAAAAAAGAGAACCTGGGCAGAATTGGAATAATTGCCTGCTTCCAGACGATTATTCAGTACATATTCTTTTATATAGGTCTTTCAAACACATCGGGAGTAAAGGGAACAATCGCAAGCGGTTCAAATGCATTCTTTGCAACACTGATTGCGTGCCTTGTTTTCAGACAGGAAAAGCTTACGTTCAAAAAGATATTTGCTTGTATAATAGGCTTTGCCGGAATTGTACTTGTTAATCTGAATGGACTGGATTTCAATATGAATTTCACGGGCGACGGCTTTGTTATTTTCTCAACAATCGCTTATGCCGTATCGTCTGTACTGATTAAGAGATATTCAAAATACGAGGACCCTGTAATTATCAGCGGATATCAGTTTATACTTGGTGGAATTGTGATGATTCTTATAGGTATGTCGTTTGGCGGAAGCGTTGTACTGAACAGCATGAGCGGAGTTGGTGTGCTTATATATCTTGCATTCCTTTCAGCTATTGCTTATTCCGCATGGGGAATACTTCTGAAATACAATCCGGTATCAAGAGTTACAATTTTCAGCTTCACGATACCTGTTTTCGGAGTGTTGCTTTCAAACCTAATGCTAACGGAAAAGAGCAATGTTTCGCCGTTGAATCTTGTTATTACTCTTGTTCTTGTATGTACGGGAATAATTATATTAAATTATAATAAAGAAAAATTGTCCTAAATCAAGACTGACAAAACCTGTTATTTTGTGCAAAAAAGATAATTCGATAAAAATTTATCAAATATGCTTGTATATTTCCAAAATTTGAGGTAAAATATAGGAAAGGCAAATTATGCCCAAATATA
>JAZSPM010000058.1:0-4081 GCA_045537455.1 Candidatus Ornithomonoglobus sp.
GTCAGCAAAAAGGGATTATTCTTAAAAGATAAAAAAGCTGAACAAATCTGGAAAGCAGAGGGATTTGAGCTGAAAGGCAAATCAAAGTCAAAGTGGCTTGCCTATTATATGGGAATTCGTTCTGCCGTATTTGATGATTGGGTAAAACAACAGATGTTAAAGAAAAAGGATGCAGTTGTTTTGCATATAGGCTGCGGAATGGATAGCCGTGTTCTGCGAGTAGGTACTATGAATCATAAGTGGTATGATATAGATTTTGCGGAAGTTATATCAGAAAGAAAGCGATACTATTCGGAAAATGTTGATTATCAGATGCTTGAAGGAGATGCAAGAGATTGCAGCTGGCTGAAAAGCATACCGAAGAACAAGGTTGCCATTGTAGTTATTGAGGGTGTAAGTATGTACTTGACTCTCAAAGAATTAAAATATTTGACAGCAAAACTGAGCGAACATTTTGAAAGTCTTGCACTTTTAATGGATTGCTATACTGTAAAAGCTGCAAAAATTTCAAAGTACAAAAATCCTATTAATGATGTAGGAGTAACTCAGGTTTATGGAATGGATAATCCGAAGTTATTACAGCAAGGGAAATTTATTTTCGTGAAAGAACATACTATGACACCGACAAGGTACATAAATGAGCTGAAAGGTTGCGAAAAGTTTATTTTCAGAAAATTATATGCAGGAAGCTTTGCTAAGAAATTCTATCGAATGTTTGAATACGCAAAAGCGTAGTATTTCAGTTGAACGGCTTGAAATTTTTACAGATTACTAAGTTTGAATTATCAGAATATGGGAGTTATAAAGATGAGTAACAAAGAACAATTTATTTTGCTTGATGAAACATATTTACCACAAATGGCAGAATTGTTTAAGAAAGCTTTTGGGCGAGAGCCATGGAATGACGATTGGAGCGATGAACAACAGCTTAAAGAATACATAAAGGAAATATCTCATTCCTACAATGCACTAAATTACGGCTTGCTGATTAATGGCGAATTAGCTGCACTTTCGATTGGCATGATTCGTCATTGGTGGGAGGGAACGAATTATAATATTGAGGAATTCTGCGTTTCACCCTATATTCAAGGTCAGGGGATAGGTTCACGATTTATGAATTTGATAGAAACAGATATACAAAACCGTGGCTTATGCGGAATATTTCTTCAAACAGACAGCGACAAGCCGGCGTTTAATTTTTATTGTAAGAATGGGTTTATTGAGCTTGAATCCCATGTTAGTTTTTACAAGAGGGTGAGAAAATAATTATGAGTATTTTTATTGATAAATGGCTAATTAGTAAACCGGCTGACTCTCCGGATAAAGATGGAAATACGGTATTGATTTCAAAAAAATCATTTGGTCCTCTCGAAATCTGGGAATGGGGATTGAATGGTGATAATGAGCCGTATGAGCTCTATAAATGGCTTGAAAATGACTTTTATGAAGAAGCAAGTTACTGTAAGATTATTACAAAAGAAGAATTGCTTGATGTTATATACAGCTACATTTCCTATTTAGAGCAAAATAACTATCATTCAATTGCGGAACTTTATGATGATGTGATTGAGAAAGTGAAAAGTCTTTAAAAGCAGATATATGTCCTGTTAATAATATGGTGTATAGCGAAAAATTTTTTCACGTTCCTTGGTTATCATTTTCCACTATTTGTTCTGCACATTTTACTGAACCGGCATTTTTAAAGTATCGTATTGGCTTACCAAGTTTTCGAGCTGTATTGATAATACTGTAATATGATCTATGGGGAATTGCATTAGTCTGAATCCAGATAACATCAGCATAGCGTACAAGAGATGCATCTATTTTCATTTCTCTTGGTATGAACTTGATATCGCCTTTCAATAAAGGTTTAAGGCTTTTTACCCAAGTTTCATGAACGCCGAAAACAACAGTACTTTTATTTACTGTGTACGGATAGATTTTGTTATCTATTCTTTCTGTTTCTTTACTGTCGCTTTCAGAATCTTCTTTATTGAATATAATTTCTCGGAGATCTGCAAGTTCTCTGTGTTCAGCTTCTGCAGCTGATTTCTGTTGTTCGAGTTGCTTTTTTGCTTGATTTGCTGCTTTTTCAGCATTATGCAGAGCCGACTTTAGTTGTTGGATTTCCTTTTCAAGAGCTGTTTTTTGTTCAATCCAATCTAACGGAGCTGTTTTGTTTTTATCTGCGGTATCTTGTGCATCCGTTTCAGGTAATAATAATCGCATATAATCAGGTTCGAAATTGTTTGCACAAACTCTTCTTCGGGAATTACTAAGTGCAAGCATGCAGTATAACATGGATATAGCCTTATTCTGCTTGATACCGTACTTTCCGAGATTTTTAAGTTCTGAGTTATATCGATTCAGATTTCTTGGCATTAGGCATCCTGTTGCTTCATAAAGAATCTGGGCAAGATTTCTTGCATTGTATTCATCGTCGCCCTTCCAGTAGTAGTCACGCTTATACCAATCAGGAAAGTCAGGAGTCTTGCAACTTGCAGGAGGTACTTCTTTCCAATAAGGATCCATCATTTCGTCATAATCAGATGCCGGTAAAAAAACGCTCTGTCCATATTTGATGACACATATTGAATTGTTTTGCCGCATTGTCTTTTAAACATTGCGGTAATAGATTGAGGAGATTTTCAAAAGCAATTCTACTTGGAACACTTGCGTGATCTTTGCCTTCTGCTGCAAGGTTACTCGTAAGAACTCTTTTTCCATTACTGCCGTTGCTTTCAAGGGGAGAAATGTCACTATTTCGGTAACGCAAGACGTATTTGACACTTAAAATAAGGTTATCATCATACTGACAGTCCCATATATCGACATTAAATAAATTTTCTTCGGAATTAATTCGGATATTACTTTTTATCTGTATGTGTTAAAATTAAGGGCATCTCTAAAAACTCGTTTGGTTAAAGGAAAAACAGATAGGTATGACAGCTACAAGGAAACCTTCCGAAGGCGTGCTTTCACACTCCGAGGGAGGTTGACGAAATAGATGTCGTGCATAGCTGTTTTTTCTCAAAAGGGGTTTTTAGAGATGCCCTTAAGTGAATATATATTCGGAGGTGTGAGAAAATGACAGAGCAGGAATTTATAAAAAAGCACTTCAAAAGATTAAATATGACGGAACTTCTTTATGATTTTGACAGCGGATCACTTGCAATTAAACTAAGACGATCAGGATTAGGGCATATAGCTGATAAAATAGAGGAAATTCCCCATAACGCTAAAGCTTTGTGTGAGATTTATAGGATTTTCGGTTTGAATCCTGAATATACCAAGGAAGAAATACGACAGCAGTTTAATCTTCAGAAACAGCTGTGATGAATGCATTCACAATGGTAAGCAGTTCTTTTCGTGATTTTTCAGGGCATTTACGACAGAGAAGCTCAAGCATATTCAATTCTACTGAATTGCCTGTTTCGCTTTCTCCGAAAAGAATATAATCTGTAGGGAGATTGAGCAGACCGGACAGCTTTGCGAGAGTTTGAATTGATACACCTTTTACGCCTAACTCAATATCAGAGCTGAACTAGGTTGAAACATCAAGTTTTTCTGCAAGCTGTTCTCTGGTATACCCTAAAAGATCTCTTTGGGCTCTTATTCTCATACCTATTTCTTTATAATCAAGATTGTTCATATCATCGAAATCCTCCTGTTTTTCAATATATATTATTATTATACAGGAAAATGTAAAAAAACAAAATCAACTACAAGGGTTGACAAATTATAACTTTTAGTGTATAATATGATTGTTGATAGTGTATATAATGTTGCTTGAATTTTTGATGTTATTTAATACATTGGCAGAGAAGGTGAATATATGAATGAATATGATGACGTATATAATTTTGACAAAGATGATTTGGAACTCTTAACAGATGTAGTGTGTAAAACAGAAGTAAAAGCATCTGAATCACTCGGTATAACATCGGAGTATACTGGAAATCGTCAGGAACTTTGGGACTCGACAAAATCAAAGAATGATTATAGGGCATCTCTAAAAACCCCTGTACAAAAACGGGAAAATATGATATAATATAGATATGAAAGTAAGACAGAAAAGCTT
>JAZSPM010000119.1:0-17089 GCA_045537455.1 Candidatus Ornithomonoglobus sp.
CAATATACTTATAGTATCATATCTATTGACATTTGTCAACATCAGCGATATAATGACAATCACACGAACAGATAAACGAACAAATATGAGAGAGGATGATTCCAACGCACAAGAATTTCTTTATGGTTCCCAACAGAATATTTGACCTGAACCTAAAACCGAGAGAGCTTGCGGTGTACTGTTGTCTGCTCAAACATTGCGATAACAATATGACTTGCTATCCGTCACGAAAACTTATCGGAGCAGAGTGCAGCATAGACCGAAAGACAGTTGACCTTGCACTCAAGAACTTGAAAGAGATAGGTCTGATAGAATACGAACACCGACACCGCAGTGACGGTTCAGCTACAAGCAATCTGTATCGTGTAGCAAATCTGCTTGAACCTACATCGGGGTAGAAAATATCACGAGGTAGTGTAAACTCTCTGTACCATGAACAAGACACACTTAACCAAACACAAGTGATATTTTTTTATTATGACAGAGAGAAGAAAGTACCGCACTCACATTTTTTATTTGCTCTATACTTTAAAATCCTGCGAACAAGCGAACAAAGTCATCAATCCCTTTGACAATACGGTTTATCCTGTTCGCATGATGTTCGCTCTGTTCGATTTGTGTTCGACATTTCTTTTCTCTGCTTTTCCTTTTGGCTATGCGGAAAGTCGGTTGCTGTTCGCTTGTTCGCTCGAAAATACAGGACAGACGGTGCAACACAAAACAAGCTCGCAGAATAACGCCCATTTCTGCGATTTAAGCCCATCATAGCAAAAGTACCCGATAAGCGAAAACAAATCGAAATTTGAGCCATTTTTGGCGAACTGTGGGCGAGATAATGGGAGTGGTGCTATGTGCTATGAAAAAGAAAGATTTGTTGCAACATTTATTACTGCTCTTTCTACATTAGCCAGCATCGCATTCGGCTGTCCGCCGAACGCTCACTGGTCGGGAGAACCCGAACCCCTTTTATCAAATTTACGGAGGTGATTGTATCCGAAAACGTAACAAAACATTAACTGTCCGATGTACCGAAGAAGAAAAACAACGGATAGTGAGTAAGGCTGAAAAGTATGGATTACCCCTAAGCGATTATGTTATCCGTTCAGCGACTGAAAAGAAAATTGTTGTTGCCGAGGGACTTTCAGATGTACTGAAACAGCAGAAAGCTATCGGCAATAACTTAAATCAGATCGCTATGCTCTGCAATATGGGCAGACTTAATGCTGTTAATCTTGATGAGCTTTTGAAACAGCATACTCAGGTCACAAACGCAATCTGCACCATAGCAAAGGCGGTGAAATAATGCCCATAGTTCATTTCATAAACAGCAGAACACAGACAGCAAGTGGTCTGAATAATGTGCTGAATTATGTAAGCAAGACGGAGAAAACACAGAGCGAGGATAAGAAATATGTGACAGCTCTGAACTGTTCCGCCCCTACCGTCTATCAGGAATTTATGGCAACAAAAAATCTGTATCACAAAAATAACGGCAGAATGTATTATCATTTAGTCCAGTCATTCCCGAAAGGCTATGATATTTCTCCCGAGCTTGCACATAAAATTGCAGTTGAATTTTCTGAAAAATCCTTTGGGAATTTCGAATGTGTTGTGGCAACACACATAGACCGTGAACATATTCATTCCCACATAGTTTTCAATTCTGTAAGCTTTACAGACGGAAAGAAATACCGTTCCAACACGGAAAGCGTGAAAGCACTTATGAAACTATCCGATGAAATCTGTCTTAAATATGGTGTGCCTGCACTGGAAAAGCCTGTGTTCAAAAAGGACAGCGATACCATATCCGACAGGGAATACAGATGTGCTGTCAAGGGTGAGAGCTACAAGCTCGCTCTTATGTATGTCATAGATGAGATGATGAAAAAGGCTAAATCAAAACAGCATTTCATAAGACTTATGAATCAGAACGGCTACCTTGTACGGTGGGAAGATAACCGAAAGTATATCACCTACACTTGTCCGAACGGACAGAAATGCAGGTGCAAAAGACTACACGAACGCAAGTATACAAAGGAGATGATGACTCTTGAGTTCGAAATACGACTTAGACTCCTTGAAGAAATTAAACAAGCAAGAGCTGAAAGAAGAAACGGACAAGACACAAGAACTTCTGTTTCAGCTCTGCATAATCCAACGTCAGATTTTAACTCAGATAGAGGTGGGGACATCGAGAGATTGGATGCACGGCTATCTGAACGAGTACCTTTCGGAACAAGAAAAGCTGATGAAATCTCTGGAAGAAATGAGAACGGAGCTCCCGAAAGTGACAGAAGAACTCACGAAACAGGCTGGGAAGATGAGCGGGCAATACTCATTGCTGACGAAGAAAACCGAGTCCTACAGAACACGAATAAAGGACAAGCAACTGAAATTTATAGTAATATCGCAGTCGGCACTACTCGTCTTATCGGCAATATTTCAGCTGTTACTGAAGTAGACGGCAAGAAAGATTATGAGCTTAAACGTAAGCCGAAAGCTCAGAACGGGAAACGGAAAAGAAAATATATTCTTAAACCGTTTGGCAGGGATGAAGACTTACAGCTTAAAATGTAATATATCCTGCCTGTGTAAAGCTATTTACACGGGCATAACCTTATACATATTAAACCAATATGTCGGCGTAAGCCGTGGCACAACTGGAAAGGTTAAAACGAATGAACAGAAGAAACATAGTAGTCAGAACAAAGAACGGTTGTATGGTAGTACTTTCATTCAAGGAAAAGGAGAAGAAGGAATGGAAGAAAAATCTGCTGTGGCACTTAACAAACTGTTATGAGGACAGGCTGAAACAATAACAGAATTCATTTTAATTTCTTTCACAAAAAGGCTGGACTTGTGAGAAACATTGTGGTAATATGTTGCTCAATACCCAAAAGGAAAGCCTTAAGTTTTATGTTAAGAAACGGAGGTTAAAATGAAAAGAGCATATTGCTTGTACAGGGTTTCAACCAAGAATCAGGTTGATGTTCAGAAAGATGATATACCCATGCAGAAGATAGCCTGTCACGAATTTGCAAAGGCTCACGGCTGGATTATCGAAAAGGAATTCTCTGAAAAAGGTGTGTCGGGTTTTAAGGTTTCAGCAGACGAACGTGATGCAATTCAGAACTTAAAGACCGCAGCACTCAATAAAGAATTCGATATTCTCCTTGTTTTTATGTTTGATCGAATAGGAAGAATCGATAATGAAACACCCTTTGTTGTAGAGTGGTTCGCCCAGCATGGGATAGAAGTATGGAGTGTAAATGAAGGGCAACAGCAGTTCAATGACCATACAGATAAGCTGATGAACTACATCCGATACTGGCAGGCTTCGGGTGAAAGCGCAAAGACATCAGTACGAATAAAGACAAGAATGCATCAGCTTGTAGAGGAAGGATATTTCACAAGAGGAGTTGTACCATTCGGATATGACCTTGTTAAAAAGGGCAGACTCAACAAGAAAGGCAATGAGGTTGGCGACCTTGTAGTAAACGAAGAAGAGGCATATTATGTCCGAAAGGTATTCGAACAATGTGTAAGAGAGGGTAAAGGCTCACATGTCCTTGCAGAGTATCTTAACAAGAATGGAGTAAGAACACATAACGGTGCCAAGTTTCAGGCAACAACAATATTAAGAATGCTTGCCAACAAAACCTACTGCGGATATTATGTTACAGGTGAAATCACATCGAAAAAGATAGATGAGATAGCAATAATCGACGAAGAAATATGGAACAAAGCACAGGATTTTCTTGACCAGAGAAAACGTATCAACGAAGAAAAAAGACGTATAAGCAGAAAAACACAGGGACAGGTTCTACTGTCGGGAAACATATTCTGTGCAGAGTGCGGTGGAAGAATGGTATCTACTTCATACAACTCAAAGTACATTAAAAAAGACGGAACCGAAACAACATACAGCACTAAAAAATATATGTGCTACCACAGAACGAGAAAGCTGAACGATTGTAAATCACAGACAACCTATGATGCATACAAGGTTGACAATGCAATAACTGAAATTGTGGAAAAGATATTTCAGAACATTATCGAAACACCTGAAACAGAAGCTATCGGCAGAAAGCTGGAATCAGAGCTTGCAACTGCGAAAACCTTGCAGAAAAAGTATCAGCTGTCCATTGATAAGCTTAATGAACAGCTGAAGAAATTACAGATGGAGATAGGTAAATCGCTGATAGGGGAGAGCGTATATTCCGCTGAAGATTTATCTGCAACCATCAACAGCACAAGGCAGAGGATAACCGAAGAAACGGATAAGCTGATTGAGGTTACACAGATAGTAGCCAAGGGAAACAAGGCTGTAGATGACATTCAACCGTTATACTCCCAGTTTGTATCCTGGGCAGATGAATTCAGGCAGGCAACCCTTGAACAGAAACGCATCATCCTTTCACAGCTTATTGACTGCATTGAAATCGGCAGGGATTATACCATAACGGTTAAGATGAATGCGAGTTATGAGCAGTTTTGTGAGTGGGGGAGGCAGTAGATAAGTGTGAATATGCGGAAGTTTTTAAAGGCTTCCGCAGTTCAAATTTAGTATGTGTTTCGTAATGGCTTATTGAAAATTCTATTAAATAAAATTTTATAACATTTGTGAGAATGCTTTTTGTCTTATTTGAATTAATATTATTTTCTTAACAATTATTAATCACTTGACATTATATAAACATAAAGTGTATAATAAAAATATAAATTATAAAATATTTTTATTTTTTAAAAAGGAGAAGGTATATGGAAGAGAATAAATTAATACATTCATTTTTAAAAAAAATAATTTTTAGATTTGATTATAATGGCCTAATAGATAATGACGTGGAAACATCCATGATTCCATTAAGAGAACAGTTAGTCAGTTTTGGATTTACTAATTATACTAAAAGATTTGAGAATCAGTATGATATGGAAGTTCGTTTGGAACTTAATATACCTAATGAAAATAAGTTTATGATTAATAATTATAGCCAAAATGAAGTTCATCAATTTAAAACTGAAAATGATGAGGTTTTAGAAATTAGCAAAACTTTTCTTTCTTTATCAATAGACTTAGCAGAAAAAAGTGCAATTCCGTTTTCAAAATATATTGATGTATTAGCAAATACTATAGACATATTGAAGAAAAGTACACCATTTTTTAAAGCAATTAGAATAGGGCTTAGAAAGATAAATATATGTTTTATTAACGATATTTCATTAATTGATAGGTATTTTACATCTTCTTGTTATAATTGTGACGAGGTTAGCAAACAACTATCTTCTTATCAGATGAAAGCAGCGAATATGGTTTCATTGTTGGAAAAAAATGATTATAAGATAAATTATGTCAGAAATATTCAAGAAGGTTCGATGCAAATTAATGATGAATTTACAGATGTTTATCAACTTGTTTTGGATATAGATGTGTATAAAGATAATCATTTGTCTATTATGGAATGGCTAAAAGATAAAGAATCAATTAGCAAAATGTTAAATGAAAAAAATGATATTATCTATGATATATTTATTAGATCGCTAACTGATTGTTTTGTAGAAGAACTTAAAGCAAAAGATTTTATAAATACTAATATCATTGGAGTGTGTTAACAATGTCGCAATTTGTACCAAAAGTAAATGCTAAAAATTTGCAAAAATCTTTAAAAGAATCCAAAACACCGGTGTTTACATCTAAATCTAAAGTGGGTTCAATACAAACAGGAGAAATTATAAGGGGTAACTTAAAAGGAACCAAAGTCAATTTTAAACGTGTAAAATAACAGGATTTTGAATATGAAAAATTATAAATATAATTTTTTTGTTTCCAATGAACTTGAAATTGAAACAGTTCTTATTGGATATAAAAATGAGGGAGAAGCAATTTTATTTTTTGTTATTTGTGATGGCAAGGTTTCGTTTTCAGGTTTAATTGATTGTTATGAAACATCGGATAATAATAAAGTAAATGAGATTTTAATTGAAAAAAAAGTTAATCAATTAGATTTTATATGTTGGACGCATCCAGATATCGACCATTCAAAAGGATTAAAGAAAATTATTGATAAGTTTGCTACTGAAAATACTAGCATCTGGATTCCTGAAGGAGTTGAAGATTGTGATATAATTTGTAGTGAAGAGGTTAAGAATTTTTTTAATTCCTTGAAAGAATTGCTGAAATCAAGAAAATCAAAGTACAACGTTTATTCAACTTCCGATAAAAAAGAATTGTTGTATTATGATTCGAGATGTTTTCATAAAGATGCAAAGAAATTTCCATTAGAATTGACATCTTATTCTCCTAATTCATGTTTGATACGGAAAAAAACATATTGTGATAGTTTTAAGAAAAATGACAGGTCAATTTTCTTTTCTTTATCTTTAGGGAAAATTGTCATTCTTTTTACTGGTGATATTGAAGATGAAACAATTGAATTGCTACCAAATGAATTTGCCGATAGGCATATCCACATATTAAAGATTCCGCATCATGGTTCTGAAACATCAACTAAATTTTTAAATCACATAGATAAGTGCGATATTGCTTTTTCGACAGTATATAGAAAAGGAAAAAGTAATTTACCGAATGAACTAGTTATGAATAATTATAAAAACAAATCAGAATTATTATATTGTACAGGAAATAAGGACAAAGAAAAAGAAGAAAAGAAGTATGGAATCGTAAAAGTTATTACTAATGTGCTAAAAGATGAATATGAAGTTTATCTAGATGGAAATGCGTTATTGTGGAATCAATGATTTATTTGATTTATGCGCCCAGATACTACTTGCTAGAGATTATGCTATAACGGATAATGGTTAATATAAATGCAAGTTATAAGTGGTTTTGTAAGTGCAAAAAAACAAATAAATAATGGTCATTAAATTTTCGGTATTATATCCCACTCGCAAGAGCGCATGACTGTTAATCATGATGCCACTGGTTCAAGTCCAGTAACAGGAGCCAGCGAAAAGCCTTTAACCATGCGGTTTAAGGCTTTTTCTTTTGTCTGAAAATTACTCAAAGTACCGTTTATGGGATAGAAAATTCCTGCGTAAAATGGGTTTCAAGCAGGTGATACGGTGGAAGCATAATGGGTTATCGATTGAAATATATATGAAAAAGATCAAAGTTTATGTATATATATTAAAATACTCCCGAATATCTTTTGATATTCGGGAGTATTTTTTATTCAGGAAAACTAAAACTATCCAGCACCCACTTATCATTTTCGTATATGAAAGCAAACGGTATACCCTCAGCAACAGCGCCTAATATTTCATTTTCCTTGTTCCAGAATGTAACAGAAAGCTCTATTGAATCAGAATCAGCTTTTTCCATTGTGAAATTATAAGTATAATCTACGGCTTTTTCGCTGGGTTCATGGAGGATATAAACCTTACCGTCGGAAACTTTTATTGTATCCAGCTTCAACAGTATTTCGTCCACGGCTTTTTCTGAAAGGAACCCTGACTCATATTCTTTGAAGCCGTCATAGGTATCAAGACAGTAATAAGTATTCCCGTCAACAGTTATGCTGTCATTCGTATCAACCGAGTTTGCTTCTGGAGTATCGGAATAAAGGCGGTAATGTCCGATACATGTCATAAGCTTCTGTGACATATCGCCTATGGATAAGGGTGCATCAACACCGTCGTTCTTAAAGCTTTCAAACCGCCAGCCGGATTCGGTGCGGGTAAGCGTTGCCGTGTATGTGTAGGGGCCTGTAAAGTATGCAATGCTGTACGGATCGCTGCGCATATATACAGTGTATTTAACCTCTGCTGTATCCAGATTTTCGCTGATGATTTCATAAGAGGCTACATACTTTGGTGTATAACCTGTCATCTCGGGCGCATAGTATTTTCCGTTGTAAAGGTAGAGTTTTGCGGGTGCATTATTAAGCAGCTCGGCAGCAAGATCGTTTTCAACTGTTTCAAGAAAATAATCATGCAGATTATAGTCAGCAACATAACCATATTTTTCATCACGTACAGATATAGTGTCTTCCATATCTACACGGATATCACCGCCCCAGAGCATATCGTAAATGCTTTCCATACGTGAATTTAACAGCCACAACTGATCTGAAAGCTTTGTGGAAGAATCGCTGTAATTGATTATTTCGCCATCCTTTGTTTCAGCCCTGAAACCTGAGCTTCCGTCGGGGTAGTCGATGTTTTTAATCTCTGTGAATTTGGGGTTGTGCCTGTCACCGTTGATGACATACTGAGTAACTTCATCGTTCAGACAAGTATAGACAATACAGTTTTCAAAGGTGTTGAAGCCTGACAGACCAGTTCCTTTGATAGAGATACCATTGCCGTTAAGACCCATTACTGACGTTTTACTGTAATACTCAATATACTGCTCGTCAAGCTCATAGTTCTGCCATGAAATATAGATTATATCATTCATGAAGGCAACATCTACATACGCATCACGAGCCATTAGAAGCTCGTATTCAACACCGTTGAAATAATACAGTTCAGCATAGCTGAAATTAAGCGCCTGATTTATTCCGATATTGCGAAGGGCATAATAACGACCTGTGGAATCGGTGAAATATTCTACTGCAATCACCGCTTCTAGGTCAGTTATGCCATGTTCATTCCTTATTTTTTCCGCTTCAGCAAAGCAGCTTTCTGTAAACTCAGTGGGCATACCATCATGCGTTTCAAGAGTTCGGTCATATCTGTCCGCAGCAGTAAGCTTCCATTGACCGTCAACCTTATCAATTGTAAAGGTAACGTACTGCATTTCGGGGTAGGGGACATTTGTGTCTGAAAATGGGTCATAAAGGCTTACATCTGTGGTGAAATAACGCTGTGAAATACGTATTCTGTTTTCCGTTATTTCATTCAGATAGGTTTTTCCTGTGCCGTAGTAGAGATTTGTGGCAGTTGTCCATTCGCTGCCGTCATCAAGCTTTAATGTGCCATTTTCTGTGGTAATTATTGATGACAAATCACAGCCTGTAATATGCTGAAGCTTACGTAAGCCTATGTTGTTAAGACTGCCTGCATTTATATCAGTATCATATTCTGTTTCATTTTCATTACGTGTGAATATGCAGTAATACTGATTTTTCTGGCAGGGCATCTCCTGATAGAAATACATTGTATCGGGATCATTTTTCGGAATAAAGTGAGCATTTCCGATACCGCCGTTAAGTCCTGTCATATACCAGCCTGTTTCGTCCTCATAAAAGCCTCTTTCATAAGAACCCCAGCTTTCGGTTGAGGTATCGCCATAGTAGGAGAAATTTCTGTCCTCCATGCCGTCATTTGCATATCTGTTACTGAGACCTGTATAAGCTAATTCCCATTTTCCATAGAAACGGTTTTCATAAATTGAGAACTCTTCTTCGGCACTGAGCGGCTCAAGGTCTGCTATAATATCCACTATATTTGCTTCGTCGCTGTCTATATCGGAAAGCTGATATTCAGTAAATCTGAGGTTTTCAATATCAACCTTGTAAGCGTTTTTTGAAATATAGCCGTCGTAAATTAATATGACGTCCTCGTCTTTAAGCTTGTAAACTGAATTCGGATAACATTCAAAATCGTTTCCGTCAGGTCCCTTTACGTCCTTGAAGCTGTATGTTCCGTCGTCGTTTTCAGTCATAATAAGGAACACCGACTGATTATCTGCACCGTAGCTTTGTCCCTCAATTTTGTGAGGAATATTTATATGCACAAGGTCATAATCGGACATTTCAAACACCTGCAGTTCAACGCAGTTATATGTGTTTTCTTCATTGTAAATTTCAATGTTATCACCCACAATAGATAAATCAGTGATGTCATCATCGCAGATGTGTTCATTGTCATTTTTAAGGTCAACAACCTCCATTCTGAGCTTACTCATTATGCCGCGGGTTTCACCGCCTGTCTGAGTATATTCATAGGAAAAGGAATACTCATAACCGTTCTGTGTAATAAAGCTTTTGCCCATAAGGATTGTTTCGGGTGTATCATCAGGAACATCAGTTTCTTCGGTATCCGATACAGGAGGAGTGGTGGTATTATCGGTTACGGGTGTTGTGGTTGTTTCGGAAATATTCGGTATAGTTGTTGTCGTTGTGGTAACCTCCGACGGGCGCATTTCCCAGAGCTCGCCTATGGTTATGCCGTTTGTATTCATAATAACGCCAACGCCTGCTATAACTGCAACCGAAGCGGCAATACCGCCTGCTATCTTTGCAATCCTGATACTTTTATTAAAGGATTTTTCAGCCGCAATTTTTGATTCTTCCGAATGAGAAGCCATTTCTTCTATTGCTTTATCTATGTATTTTTCATCTATCTTTTCAAGAGCTTCTTCCCATTTCTTTTCGTTTATTTCACTCATACCTCTACCCCCTTTTCTGAAAGGAATTTACGCAGATTGTTTCTTGCACGCATAAGTCGTGAGCTTACAGCCTGCTCGCTCATTTCAAAACTGTCTGCAATATCCTTTACCGCCATATTGAAATAATACCGCAGAATAAAAATATGCCGTGTTTTTGGATTTTCCTTTTTAAGAAATTCGTTGATGTAATCCCCAAGCATATTGCTGTCCATTATCTCTTCAACTGTCTCGCCGAAACGGTAAATTTCGCTCAGCTCCTCATATTTTTCAAAGAAGCTGCGGCGAGAGGTGGCTTTATATAAAGTTAAAGCGGTATTACGGACAATTCTGCACAGATATCCGCATAAGGAATCAGGGCGCTTTGGCGGAACAGCGTTCCATATCTTAAGATATGATGTATTAAGACATTCCTCTGAATCCTCATAGTTTAACAGTATGGAATTTGCAATTTTCATACAGAGCGAATTATATTTCAGCTTTATTTCGGTAATCGCTTTTTCCGAACGCTGAAAAAACAGCTCTATTATACTTAAATCATCCATGCTTCTTCCCCCTTTCACTTTATATAACTAATGTTTGAGTGGAAATCTTTCACATTTTTTAAAATATTTCATCACAAAAATTATATCATATAATACTGTTGTTTTCAATTGATATATGTTGAAAAAATCGGATTATAAAATGCAGAATAAAAAAGCATAGTATACAGATAGTGCAAATATTTCCAATAAATTATCTGATATCATTATAAAAAATCAATTTAAAAAAGTTATATATAATAGAGGATTTTTTATTAAAATGGAGGAAAGTATGGGATTAAGTAAATTTGAAGAATGTGTACTTGACAGTGTAGTCGAATCATCTGAACAGCAGCACAGATTTTCATTAAGCTATAAAATTCGCAAAAGAAAAATAATTAATGAATACGAAAAATCATTTGTCAGTATAGAGAAAACCCGACATTTACGTTTGAAATATCTTCTCATTGCCGTTATTTCAGCCGCAATAGCTGTCCTTGCAGGGTTTGGTGTATACAGTATGATTGAAGGATTCAGGGTTACCGATTACGATACACATTCACTGCTTTATATTGTTGATGATTACGAAACAGGGAAGACGCGGATTGAGAAGAAATTCTGCATTGATCTGGATATGAGTGATTATGAAGTTGAAACCGTATGCGATGAAGATATAGGATACTGGCTTTCCTATAAGAAAGGTGATATTCTTCTGTCGGTAAATCAGGAGCCGTTGTCGCTGGCAAGAGGTATACGCTTAAACACTGAAAATGCCATTCTTGAGCCTCAGCAGATTTCCATAAACGGTTGGAAAGGTTTGTATTTTCAGCCTCAGCACGGAGGGTATTATTTCATTTTCAATACAGGTGAATATCTTATATCATATACCAGCAACCTGCCCAAAGAGGAAATAGAAAATATAATAAAGGCTACAAGATTTGAATGAAATTAAAATGATAAGCTCCAAAAGATATGATTCTATACTATGGCATGAATAGCAGTGACATATTGCATTTCTTTTGTCCCGGTGTTATAATTGACTTATAAAAATGAGGAGAAATATGTATGCTGCAATTTTATTTATCCATGGTGGAAACTTCGGATGAGCGCAATCTGATTTCGGATTTATATACAAAATACGAGCAGAAAATGTATGCGACAGCCTTTGGTGTACTGCATAATGCACACAGCTCCGAGGATGCCGTTCACGAGGCATTTCTTAAAATTATAAAAAATATTCATAAGCTTAATTTTGAAAATGAAAAGAAAACAGCAGCGCTTGTTTCCATTATCGTAAAAAATGTTGCACTTGATATGCTCAAAAAGGACAAACGGTCTGAAATAGTAGAGGATTTTGATGAATCAATAGAAGACGAAAGTGCTTATGCGGAGTATAAAAAGGTAGAGGAAACTGCCGCCTTTGATGTTATAAACAAGCTGCCCGATGAACTGCGTCAGACAATTATAATGCGGTATGTTCTTGATATTGACGCAGAAATGGTTGCTGACTCTATGGGAATATCAACGGCAACGGTATATGCACGCATAAGAAAAGCGAGGAAAATAATGAGAAGTGCATTGGAAAAGGATTATGGAATCAGCAAATATTGAATTTTTTAAAATATATGATGCAAGTTTATGAAAAATAAAAAGATAATTACTATAATAACCGTTGTTCTTATTTTACTGATAGCATTGACGCCTCACCCCATTCATTACTGCGACGGCGGCTCGGTTGAGTACAAAGCGCTCATTTATTCGGTTATACATTACCGAAGATTATACGATACTCCTCAACGTGAGGGCTGGGAGGTCAGAATTTTTGGATTTGAGGTGTATAATGACTGGGATGGAGATTAGACGAAGGAAAGCAATTAAGAGGTTAAGAGGGTTACTATGAAAAAACTATTGGCATTATTATGTGCAACATGTCTGCTTTGCGGCTGTGCCGAAACAACCGTACAAAGCGATATTGAAGCTGCAGGCGAAGTAACAACAACATCTTCACTGACAGAAGAAACTACTGCAATTATTACGGAAACAATATCAGCGCCCACGGAGAAAACCACATCGGAAATTTCTGAAACATCAGAAACCTCTGTGCTTATGCCGCCTGAAATCAGACCAGGTATGGCAATGGGCGGACCGGGAGCAGCAGACGCTTCCGATGAAGATTCAGGTGAAAACAGCGGATACCTTGACAGACTGCTGGTATTATCAGAGGATGAAGTTACATATCTGAAAACAAGCTATTATGCAGCAGACGGAACCTATGAAGCAGAGCTTGATATAACCGATAAGGCAGTAGCGTCGGAGATTTTTGCAGAGCTTAAAAGCCTTGAATTTTTGCCGAGAGATGAAGAACAGTCAGTGTATTTTGATGCAATAAGAGATGAAGCTTTGTATTTCGGATTTGAAAACGGCGATGAGCTTACCGTTATGTATATGGTAAGCGAAGATGAAATAAAGCATATAGGTATAAATATTCACGGAGAAGATGAAAGAGGTAAGAAAAGCTATCTGCTTGATTACGATAAATATATGTGCGATTACACAGCACTCGTGAATAAATGCGATGAACTGCTTGCACCGATAGCAAAAGAACAGTATACAGAAAAATATAATGTTGATTTGGATTCGGAAGAATCTGAAACGGGAGAGGCTTTGGTTGTAGGCGAAAACTATGACGGCAGTTCCGGTTTAAAATCCTATCCCGCCAACGTTCCGTCAGTTATTGAGTCGGTATTCTATCCCAACACCGATAAAACCTGCTACACTACATTTGAGTATGGTCTCGAAACCAACAAAAACGGAAAGTGGGTAACAGTTGAACCCATAGGCGAACTTGAGCAGTCCAATGGTTCAAGATTCTCTGATTTTGACAAAAAACACTGCTTTGTTGACCTTGCCTGCTATCCTCTTTTACCTGCCGGAAAATACCGTATAACAAAGCCTTATAAGGTTGAGGGAGATGAAACGGTTTATACGGCATACTACCGTTTTGACCTTAAGGATATGCCTGAGGAAGAAGCTAACATAACAGGAACTATAACCTGCGAAAAATCGGTTTATCCTGTGGACTGCGGATATATCAAAGCTCTGTATAACTACAGTGATAGTTTCTATTCAACAAGTGAGGTTTATGATATTGAGCGAAAGGAAAACGACAAGTGGGTTTCTGTCAGAAGAGGTAAGGTAAGAACCAACTCCATCGGCAGCGGCCGTGTGCTGTCCTTCCTTGATGGAATTGAGGTTGACTCATCGCTTTTCGATTTATCCAGAGAGGGCGAATACCGCATACGTGTTTCGGTTGGCGAAATGGATGGTCTTGACTTTGTTGACCGTCACAGCACCCTTTATGCGTATTTCAGCCTTGAAATTCTGAAGCTTGAAGGCATTTCTGCAGAATGCACCGATAACGAGCTCAACGATATGGATGAAACACTGAGCTTTAAAGCGACAAATAAAGCTCTTGCTGATGTAACAGTTGTAAATGCTGTAGTAAAGGACAAAAACGGTGATGTTATCCTTGAGGATAAGCTAAGCACCCATGTTTACAGCGGAGATGACAGAGAAATAAATATACCTTTGAAGAAGCCTCTTTCTGTGGGCGATTATACGGTTCAGTTCTCCGTTGAAGCACAGGGCTATGCCGACACAAGCGTTTCAGTTTCCATAAAGGTAGAAAAAGCAAGCGAAGAAGAAAGGAACAGCGGTGTTTTCATCACTTTTGATAAGAGCAGTTATCCGTTGAAAGCGGAGAAAATAGAGATTACTGTTGAAAATAAGCTTTACAGCAAAAATGATATTATGGTTTTTGTTGCAGGCTGTTATAACGAAAATGCGGCCGCCTGCCTTGGCATGCCACTGGATCATGACGAAGAGAAGCTTATTATAAAGTACGGCGAAAAGAAAACCTTTACGCTGGTTAATTACGGCTCGTCTTATGAAGCTTTTAAAAAATATTATAGCAGTATGTTCGGCGATACAAGGGAAGACGAACTGAAAGAGTATCTTGATGGCTATCTTAAGGAGATGTGGGCGGAAATTGAAAATATCCCCGAATCATCTTTAGGCGTTCCGGGTGAATATACCGTTATGCTTATGTATTCTGAATATGAAAACGGCAATATGAATCCTGGTCAGTCCGATATCATTGAGGCGAAATTCAAGGTGAAGTAATTACTGTAAAGAAAAATGACAGATTAGCATAAGACCTGGCACAATAATCGTGTCAGGTCTTAAATTTTGTTACCAAATTGTAAGAATTTTGTAACCATTTTGTAATTGCTTTTGAATAACAGCCGTGATATAATTAGAATACAGAAACAAAAAGAGGTTTGAATTATGAGACAAAAAGATGAGCTTATAGACGAAACAAAAAAGAAGAATGGTGTAATGAAATTACTGCGTTTTATTGGTATAGCTGCTATGATTTTAGGTATAGGCTTAAAGCTTTATGATTTTTATGCAAATAGAGAAATGCGTCATTTTTTTGAGGATAGATGTTGTATTACAGAGCTTACAAAGGAAGAACAGAGCATGGTTCTATCTGTTTTTGATGTTGTTATTCCGGAAAATGAAACTACCGCTTGTATAAGCGCCTTTGGTAAAAGACCTGCAAATAAAAGTCAATATGTAAAATGAAAATTTTTTAAATAATTTTCAAGCTAAAAACTAACAAGACAAAAAGACCGCAATAAAAAGGAATTTTAAAGCAGTCTGAAAAAATATGCAGATAATGATTAAGTTACGGCTTCCAGAACCCGAGCATAGTAAATACGAAGGAACTTATGAGCTGCGGCAATCATATAAACTCTGTAAGGCTTGCCCTCCGAGCGTTTCTTGTCAAGGAACTGATAAACAGGCTCATCAACTGGCTTGTTTTGAATAATGATTGTCATAATCTGAAAAAGTGTCTTGCGAAGTGCAGGGGAACCACGTTTGGAAATACTCCTCGACTTCTGGTCAACTTGCCCCGATTGGTTGGGCGGTGGATCAATGCCTGCCAGTGCCACAAGGGATTTAGAGCTGTCAAGACGTCTGACATCACCGATTTCTGCAATTAACTGTGACCCAAGCACTTTCCCTACGCCGTAAAGTTCCATAACAACTTCGTATTCGGGAAGTATTGATGAAAGCCTGTCCATCTCATCGCGAAATGCACACAGCGTTTCAAGAGTGGAATTAAGCAGTAAAGCAGCTTCTGTAACAATTCTGACAACGGAATCAGTCATGGGTAATACGCTTACCCGTGTTTTGGAATAGGCGTGGATTTCATTAGCTTTGCTTTCGCTGTAATTGTAATTATTCTTTCTGCACCAGCTTTGATATTTGCTTTTAAATGCGGTTAAGGACAGCTTTGAAACAGAATTGATATGCGGAAACTTTAATACGAAATCAATCCATTTTTCGTGTCCGTCAGAATCTCTGCGAGGTGATGTAAATAATGTGTTGGCATTAGGAAAGCAAGAATCAAGCAGAGCAATCAGATTATTCTTCTGCATAACAAGAATTTTATTGTATTGAATATACTGTCTGTTAATGATTTTAAGCGTTTTGCGGATATCATTTGCAGGTATGTATTCACGAAGGTCAAGCCATTTGTCAATAGCAAATGAAGCTATTTTAAGAGAATCCTTTTTGTCAGTTTTGACCTTTCTGACACGGTTTGTGCCGTAATCATCAATCAGCAAAGGATTGACTACGGATACAAATATACCCTCGTTGTGAAGTGCGTTTGCGATTGGTTCATAATATGCACCTGTGTACTCCATAACAACCTTTGTTTCACCTGACAGTGATTTGATGAAGTCAGAAAGCTTTTTGAGGTCGCTGTCTGTGTGAAACACATCAAATGGTTCAGCCAAGACAACTCCGAATGGTTGTATAACAGCCACAGTGCTTTTACCTTTGGAAACGTCGATACCTACTGCATTCATAAATATCTCTCCTTGATAAAATAGATTTAGTGACGGCAAATCCACACTTTACTCATTACCTATTCTGTCTACTGGGTGATGCGAGCGCACAGAGGTTGGCTCTACCTGCAAAAACGAATGCTATAATGAAAGCATGGATAACTGTCTTTCACACGGGAGTGATGTCCCAAGGAGGTGAACGTTAGTCCAGTCACTGCTTTCATTATAGCTTATGTAACAAGTACGTGTAAACCATGGCTGGCTTGTCATGGATTTAACGTCTAAATTTATTATAGTAG